>JAOPVX010000400.1 GCA_025965975.1 Mycobacterium sp.
AACGCCCGGAGCGCGTTCGGTGTCTGCAGTTCGGTCAGCACCGATGCCGCGTCGTGGACGACCGCCAGTGAGATCGCTGCGATCAGCAGGGGCCCGCCCAGTGCCGACGCGACCACCCAGCGTGTGACGAACCACGACGACTGGGGCGAGGTGGCCGCCGCCGTGGTGCGCGCGGTGCCCCACACCATCGCCAGCACCGGCAACAACGGCATCACCCCGAGCTCGCGACCGCCGATCGACACCGGCACTTGGTGCACACCCAGCCACATGCTGGCGATCGCGCCCGGAGCGCCAGTCATATCGCTGTTGGCGATGAGCAGTTGCAGGAGCGTCACCGCCGCGATGACGACCAGCGCCACAACGGACGGCCCGAACGCGACCCGAAGGAGCTCACGCGCCTGGCGTGTGCCGACTGGCCGGTTGTCCACTAGTTGGGCCGCTCCCCCCGCACGCTCAAGCGCGCGAAGTTGACGCACGCGCGGCCCAGATTACGACGGCGGAGGGCCGGACTGCGAGGAAGACGACGGTTGTGCCGGCACCTGTGTCGTCGGCGAGTTGCTCGACTGCGGCTGGCCGTAGGTGGGGAATCCGCTGGGCGGCGTCGGAGGGCCGCCCTGCTGGCCCGCCGAGAATCCGCCTGTCGACGGCCCACCCGGGTAGCCGCCGCCGTACGGCGACGGATAGCCAGGGCGCTGCTGTTGCTGCGGCGGACCCTGCTGGTGCGGTGGGCCGGGCTGATGAGGCTGTCCGTAATAGGGTCCGGGAGCGCCGTACTGGCCGTACTGCTGCTGCTCGTAGCGGGGCCGCGGCGCCGGGGGGGTGATGACACCGGCGTCGAACAGCAGCACCGCAACGGCAACGATGGCCTGGACCACGCTGAACCCGATGATCAGGTAGAGGCCCCACTTGATGTCGACGCCCCGGGGCGCGGTGAGCACGATGGAGACAGCCAGCAGAAAGCCCAGTACTGACAGCACCGCGACCAGTGCGGGTGCCGTCTTCTGCTTGGGCACCAGGCCGACGCCGGCAATCAGCGCCCCGAGGAGCGATGCCACCACACCGAGGTCCAGCAGCGTGGGCGTGAAGAAGTCGGTCCCGCTCGCTTCGAACAGCGGGCCGTAGTTCGACAGGTACACCGCGAGGCCAAGCGCCGCCACGGTGGCGGTCAGATACACCGGCAGCTTGCTCGGACCTTCCGCGGCAGGGGCCGCTTCGGGCAACTTGCCGAATTGTTGGGTGGGCGCTGAGAACTGAGTGGTCGGTTGTTGAGCGGGCGGATATCCGGGGCTACCGGGCGGGTAGGTCATGACCTCTCCTGTGCTGGACGCCTGAGCGATTCGTTCACCCACGCTAGCGCACACTCATGTGAAGGAGGCGGCCATCGGCACGTCAGGCCGACACCAACACCGGTGAATCGACCGAATCCTCTTCGGAATCTTCGATTTCGCGCACCAGCGGCAGTACCCGCGACCCGAAGTAGGAGATCTCCTCCTGGAAATGCAGGAAGCCACCGAGGATCAGGTCGACACCGCGTTTGCGGTACGCCGCAACGCGTTCCGCGATCTGCTCGGGCGTTCCGATCAATTGCGTGCGGAACCCGTCGTTGTACTGCACCAAGTCCTCGAACGTCGAGTCGGCCCACATGCCGCGCTTGTCCGACGTCGAGTTGCCGGCCTGTTGCACAGCGGAGCGGAATCCCTCGACCGCGGGACGGTTGGCCTTGTCGATGATCTCGCGCAGCGTCTCCTTCGCCTCTTTTTCTGAGTCGCGGGCGATGATGAATCCGTTGAGTCCGAATCGAACCTCGCGGCCCGCATCACGGGCGTGGTCGCGCACCTCGACGACCTGGTCGGTGACCCCGTCGAAATCCTTGCCGTTGGAGAAGTACCAATCGGCGTAGTACCCGCCGTTGCGGCGCGCGGCGGTCGAGTTGCCGCCCTGAAAGATTTCCGGGTTCGGCCGTTCGGGCGTGTTCAGCGGCTTTGGCTTGAGGGTGAAGTCGTGGATGCGGTAGAAGTCGCCGCGGAAGTCGACGTCGTCCTCGGTCCAGATCTTGCGAAGCACCTGCAGGAACTCCGCGCTGCGGCGATAGCGCTCGTCGTGTTCGAGCCACGGCTCGCCGAGGTGGGTGAACTCGTCGCGGAACCAGCCTGACACCACGTTGACCGCGAACCGGCCGCCGGAGAGGTGGTCGGCGGTGGCGCCCAGCTTGGCAAGGACGCCCGGCTGCCACAGGCCAGGGTGGACGGCTGCGATCACCTTTAGCCGCTGGGTGGCCAACAGCAGAGCCAGCGAGAAGCTGGTGGACTCGTGCTGGTATTCGGCGCCATAGCTGGCCTCATAGCGGACCTGGGACAGGGCGTATTCGAACCCATTGTTCTCCGCGGTCTGCGCGAGCTTGGCGTTGTACTCGTAGCTCCAGTCGGTGCGCTGCTCGATGTCGCTGGTCACGAGGCCGCCGCTGACATTGGGCACCCAGTAGGCGAACTTGACGTGGTCTGTGATGCGTTCAGTCGTCATGGTGTGCCATCCCACCAAGGCTGGTGGCCCGCCGTCGCGGGTAACGCTCGCGATGAACTTTTCTGCGCCGAACGCGCTTCGGGGACCCCGCCCTTGCCCGCCAGACTGGAACACGTTCTAATTCTTGGCATGGACTACGGGCTCGTA
>JAOPVX010000422.1 GCA_025965975.1 Mycobacterium sp.
GCCTTGGCCATCACCGGGATGGTGACCGCGGAGATGATGCCCTCGATGAGATCAGGATCGCTCATCCGCGCGACGCCGCCCTGCGAGCGGATGTCGGCGGGCACCCGCTCCAACGCCATGACGGCCACGGCGCCGGCGCCCTCGGCGATGCGGGCCTGCTCGGGTGTGACGACGTCCATGATCACGCCGCCCTTGAGCATCTCGGCCATGCCGCGCTTGACCCGCGCCGTACCGGTCTGGCTGTTGGCCGACCCGTTCGATCCAGCTGCGGTTTCCACTGCTATCTCCTCCAAATCCCTACTGATCCAGTCTAAAGGTGGCGGCAAATGTGTTAATTCCGTGCACACGCGAGGAGCAGAACATCCACCGCGTCACCGGATCGATTGCAGCTCGCGCCGCGGCCCGGCACCCCGGGCGTCGGCCAGTGCATTCGCGTCGTCCAGCAGCTCGCCGAGCTGCAGCGGGTAGACGGTCTCGCCCTTGGTGACCAGCTCGGCAATCATTGTCGCATCGCACCAGCGGTGGCCGTGGATGTAGGCCCGCTCCAACCCGGTGCGGCCCGCGGTCGACGGCTCGAACCACCGGGTGCGGTGCACGAAAAACATCTCCGCGCTGCGGATGACCGACCCGTTGAAGTCGATCACCGCGTCACGCCGCCACACCGGACCGATCATGTCGGCCGGATCGACCCGCAGCCCCGTCTCCTCCTCCAGCTCGCGCACCGCCGCCTGCGGCAGCGTCTCGCCCTGCTGGACCGCCCCCCCGACGGTGAACCACCAGCGCGGGGCGGGGCGTTCTGAGCTTTCTGGGCCGTCTTCAATCGCCGGGTCGGACCCGCAGAACAGCAACACGCAACCGTTGTCGTCAAGCAGCACGATGCGCGCCGATGTGCGCCTGCTGACCCTGCCCAGTTCCCGCGGCGACGTCTCGGCGATCTCGAAATAGGTTGGCAAAGCCGCGGTTCCGCCGAGGCGCAAGATGCGCACCGCGGGCCGTTCCCGCAGCGCCACGGTGTCGCGGACGGCGTCGTTGTGGAAGCGGCGGGCCAGCAGCACCCGCGCCTCGGCGTCGGCGAGCTCGGCGACCAGCGCCACAGGAAGCGATGCCGGGTCGACAACGGCCAGCGCCGCGGACAGTTCGTTTTCGGCGGCCTCGCGCGCCGTGCGCGGTGCTCGTTCGGCGGCGTCGGCCAGTGCCGCCAGCCGCTTGCCGTCCGGGCCCCCGCCATACGCGTCGACGGCGACCGCGCGGGCCACCACCGCACGCCGGGCGAGCGCCCCGTCGAGGGCCTGCCAGGACAGGTCGTAGCGCACGTGCAGCCGGTCCAACCTGTGTGCGGTCTGGACCGCCCACGAGCCCATCAGCAGGATGACGACGGCCAGCAGCGCCAGTGCGATGATCACGATCCACGTGATCAATTACTTCCCCCGGTCGCTACGCTCTCGGCCCGCCCTTCTGGCGGGCGGTACCCCCGGCCCGCCGTTCCGGCCACCTGCACCTTCGTCCCGGACCCGGCGACCGTCTCATAGACCCGCATGATCTCGCGGGCCACGACCGACCAGTCGTAGCGGCGCACCGCCTCTGCCGCGGCGTCCATATAGCGCGAGCGGGCCACGTCGTTCTCCAGCACCTCGACCAGCCCGGCCGCCAGCGCAGCGGCGTCGTCGACCGGCACCAGCCGCCCAGCCCTACCCTCGACAAGGACCCGGCGGAACGCATCGAGGTCGCTGGCCACCACCGCGGTGCCCGCCGCCATGGCCTCGACGAGCACGATGCCGAAACTCTCACCGCCGATGTTCGGGGCGCAGTACACGTCAGCGCTGCGCATCGCCGACGCCTTCTGACCGTCGTCGACCTGGCCCAGGAACCGCAAATGCCCGGCCAGTTTCCCGGCGTCTTCGCGCAGTTCCTCCTCGTCGCCGCGGCCGACGACCAGGATCTCGATGTCAGCGAACCGCTTCACCAGCCTCGGAAGCGCGCCCAGCAGCACGGCCATGCCCTTGCGGGGCTCGCCGAAGCGGCCAAGGAACAGCACCGATTTGCCCGGTCGCGGGTAACCGTCGAGCACCGGCGCGTTCGCGAACGACGCGACGTCCACGCCGTTCGGGATCTCGACCGCGTCGCTGCCGAGCGCTTCCATCTGCCAGCGCCGCGCCAGGTCCGACACCGCGATGCGGCCGACGATCTTCTCGTGCATCGGCCGCAGGAAGGGCTCAAACACGCTGAGTGTCAACGACTTTGTGGTTGACGTGTGGAACGTCGCGACGATCGGGCCTTCGGCGATGTTCAGCGCCAGCATCGACAGGCTCGGCGCGTTGGGCTCGTGCAGATGCAGCACGTCGAAGTCACCGTCGGCCAGCCAGCGCTTGACCATCCGATGGGTGGCGGGCCCGAACCTCAGCCGAGCGACCGACCCGTTGTACGGAATCGGCACCGCCTTGCCGCCGGACACCACGTAGTCCGGCAGCTGCACGTGCGGCGAGGACGGCGCGAGCACGCTGACGTCATGGCCGCGGCTGTGCATCACCTCGGCGAGCTGCAGCACATGTGACTGCACGCCACCAGGGACGTCGAACGAATACGGGCAGACCATGCCGATGCGCATCAGCTCGTCCCCAGCCTCGAGCGCCGCTCCTCGGACAGGTCGGCCAACCATTGCGGCTGCATCATGTGCCAGTCTGCGGGGTGCGCGGCGATGCCGCGGGCGAACCGATCCGCGAGCGTCTGGGTGATCACCGTGACGTCGCCGGTCGAGGTGTCGATCGGCCCCAACACTTCGAACACCCAGTCGTCGGCCTCGTTCCAGCAGTGCACCGTCAGCAGGGCCGCGCCCGTCTCGACGGCGAGTCTGGCCGATCCGCCCGGCATCCGCGTCGGCTCTCCGAAGAAGTCCACCTGGACACCGCTTTGCGTCAGGTCGCGATCAGCCATCAGGCAGATGACCCGGTTGTCGCGCAGCCGCTCGGCAAGTACCTCGAACGGCGGGCGCGGTCCGCCGGTCAGCGGCAGCATCTCGAAGCCCAGCGTCTCCCGGTAGTCGATGAAGCGCTGGTAGAGCGACTCCGGCCGGAGGCGCTCCGCGACCGTCGTGAAGGTCCCGTAGTGCCCGACCACCGCCACCCCGGCCATGTCCCAGTTGCCGCTGTGCGGCAGCGCCAGGATGACACCACGTCCGGCTTCGAGCCCGGCGTCGATGTGCTCGCGGTTCCACAGACGCGGGCCGATCCGCACACTGAGCTTCTTCAGATCCATCGAGGGCAACCGAAACGCCTCCCGCCAGTACCGGGCGTATGAGCCCAGCGAAGCACGAATCAGCCCGTCCGGCACCTGCGAGGATTCCACGCCGAGGACCCGCGCCAGGTTCTTGCGCAGTTGCTCGGGCCCGCCGCCGCGCGCCGCATAGTGTGCGCCAGCGCCAAACGCGTTGCGCACCACTATTTCAGGCATCGCACGCACTACCCGCCAGCCCGCGGCATAGCCAAGGTCGGTGACATGACCCCCGAGCGAGAAACGGCCGCCCCGATCCGAATTCGGTCCCGCTGGGGTGCTGGTCACGGCTCGTCCCCCTGCCCTCCGGGCGGGAGGTGCCCCCACGTCTCGGGCTTTTCGCCTGAGTTCGCCGACTCAGGTTTGTGCAGCGGCTCCATCGCGCCCGGCGACGTCCGCACGGTGTGCAACCGCTGCCCCACCGTGACAAGGCTGGCCGCCGCGAGCACCCACATCGCCCCGTGCAACAGCCAGGGCACTCCGAAGAGGCCGGAGAACCCGGCGCCGACCAGCACGATGACCAGCCGTTCGGGTCGCTCGATGATGCCGCCCTCCCCTGACAGCCCGCTGGCCTCGGCGCGGGCCTTGATGTAGGAGACGACCTGGGAGGTGACCAGGCAAATCAACGTGGCCACGATCAGCGACGCACTCCTGAGCCCGAACGCCGCCCACCACAGCAGCCCGCAGAACACCGCCCCGTCGCCGATGCGGTCGCAGGTGGCGTCCAGCACCGCTCCGAACCGTGTACCGCCGCCGCGCTCACGTGCCATCGCCCCATCGAGCATGTCGGCAAGCACGAAGATCGCGACCGCGACCGCGCCCCACCACAGCTGGCCGATCGGAAAGAGCGTAAGGGCCGCGACGACCGTCCCGGCCGTACCGATGATGGTCATGCTGTCGGGTGTGAAGCCTGCCCGCAGCGCCGCCTTCGCGACCGGCCGGGACAGCTTTTCGTAGGCCGCTCGGGTCATCAGATAGACGTTGCTCACGGCTGTTTCGCCCACTCGGTCGCCAACAGCTCACGCGTCTCACGCAACAGCTGAGGGACGATCTTGACGCCGCCGACGATCGTGATGAAATTCGCGTCACCGCTCCAGCGCGGAACCACATGCATGTGCAGGTGCTCGGCCAGCGACCCGCCCGCCGAGCTGCCCAGGTTCAGCCCGACGTTGAATCCGTGCGGCCGCGATACGCCCTTGATCACGCGGATTACCTTCTGGGTGAACGACATCAGCTCGATGCTTTCCTCTTCGGTGAGGTCTTCGAGCTCGGCCACCTGCCGGTACGGCACCACCATCGAGTGCCCGGGGTTGTACGGGTAGAGGTTGAGCACGACATACACCAACTCGCCGCGCGCGACCACCAGCCCGTCTTCGTCGGGCAGGGAGGGGATGTCAGTGAACGGACGCGTGGATGCCGCCGATCCACCCTTCATCGGCGCCTCGGCGATGTAGGTCATCCGATGCGGGGTCCACAATCGCTGCAAGTGGTCGGGCTCACCGACACCGTGGTCAACGATCGTGCGGTCGTCGGGCTCTGACGTCGGCTCTTCGCGCAAGCGCTCATCGCGGGTCACTTGCCAGTGCCCACCTTGAGCAGTTCGGCTGTCGGAGCGGCGTTTTCGCGGCTGGCGATCCATTCGGCAATCGCGCTGATGGCGTCGTGGCGCGGCACGCCGTTGACCTGGGTGCGATCGCCGAAGCGGAAGCTGACGGCGTTGGCCTCGACGTCGCGGTCGCCGGCAACCAGCATGAACGGCACCTTCTGGTTGGTGTGGTTGACGATCTTCTTGGCCATCCGGTCGTCGCTGGCGTCCACCTCGGCGCGGATGCCGTGCATCTTCAACTCCGTGGCAAGGCCGTTCAGGTACGGGACGTGATTGTCGGAGACCGGAATGCCGACCACCTGCACGGGCGCCAGCCACGCCGGGAACGCGCCCGCGTAATGCTCGGTGAGGATGCCGAAGAACCGCTCGATCGACCCGAACAGCGCGCGGTGGATCATCACCGGTCGCTGGCGGCTGCCGTCGGCGGCGGTGTACTCCAACTCGAAGCGCTCAGGGAAGTTGAAGTCCAACTGTATCGTCGACATCTGCCAGCTGCGGCCCAGCGCGTCCTTTACCTGCACGGAGATCTTCGGGCCGTAGAACGCCGCCCCGCCGGGGTCGGGCACAAGGTCCAGTCCGGATGCGGCGCCCACCTCGGCCAAAACGCTGGTGGCGTCCTCCCACATCTCGTCGGAGCCGACGAACTTGTTCGGATCCTTGGTGGACAGCTCGAGGTAGAAGTCGGTCAGGCCGTAGTCGCCGAGCAGGTCGAGCACGAAGCGCAGCAGCGAATTCAGCTCGCCGCGCATCTGGTCACGGGTGCAGTAGATGTGCGCGTCGTCCATCGTCAGGCCGCGCACGCGGGTCAGCCCGTGCACGACGCCCGAGAGCTCGTAGCGGTAGACGGTGCCGAACTCGAAGAGCCGCAACGGAAGTTCGCGATACGACCGCCCGCGGGACCGAAAGATCAGGCAGTGCATCGGGCAGTTCATCGGCTTGAGGTAGTAGTCCTGCCCCGGTTTGCGCACCGTGCCGTCGTCGTTGTATTCGGCGTCGAGGTGCATGGGCGGGAACATGCCGTCGGCGTACCAGTCCAGGTGGCCGGAGATCTTGAACAGCTCCGCCTTGGTGATGTGCGGGCTGTTGACGAACTGATAGCCGGCCTCGCTGTGCTTGCGCCGCGAGTAGTCCTCCAGTTCGCGGCGGATGATGCCGCCCTTAGGATGGAAAACCGCCAGACCCGAACCGATTTCGTCGGGGAAGCTGAACAGGTCGAGCTCCGCGCCGAGCTTGCGGTGGTCGCGTCGCTGTGCCTCCTCGATGAATTCGAGATGCGCCTCCAGCGCCTCCTGCGACTCCCACGCGGTGCCGTAGATGCGCTGCAGGCTGGCGTTGTTCTGGTCGCCGCGCCAGTACGCGGCCGAGCTGCGGGTCAGTTTGAATGCCGGAATGTATCTCGTGGTCGGGATGTGGGGGCCGCGGCACAGATCGCCCCATTCCCGTTCGCGGGTACGGGGATTGAGGTTGTCGTAGGCGGTGAGCTCGTCGCCGCCCACCTCCATCACCTCCGGGTCGCCGGACTTGTCGTCGACGAGCTCCAGCTTGTACGGCTCGTTGGCAAGCTCTTCGCGCGCTTGGTCTTTCGACTCATAGACGCGACGGCTGAACAGCTGGCCTTCCTTGGCGATCTGGCGCATGCGCTTTTCCAGCGCCTCGAGATCCTCAGGGGTGAACGCCCGCGGCACATCGAAGTCGTAGTAGAACCCGTCGGTGATGGGCGGGCCGATGCCGAGCTTGGCCTCAGGGAACATGTCCTGCACGGCCTGCGCCAGCACGTGCGCCGTCGAGTGCCTGATGACGCTGCGACCGTCGTCGGAGTTGGCGGCCACGGGCGTCACCTCGACCTCGCTGTCCGGCGTCCAGGACAGGTCCCGCAACCGGCCGTCGGCGTCGCGCACGACGACGATCGCGTCCGCAGCGCCCCGGCTTGGCAGGCCGGCGTCACGGACCGCTGCCCCGGCGGTGGTCCCGGCAGCGACCCGGATCGGGGCTGCTGGGGCGGGGCTGGCGGGCGCGCTCATCGGTGACTCTCCATACTTTCGGCGATACGGGCGGTGTGCGGGTCGGCACTGAACGCGACCATGCTATCGGTGCGGGTGGTCATGCCCCCAGGCCAATGGGGCTCTTCAGCCACTCGTGTTCCAGCCCGAGAGGCTCCGCCGAGCAGCCGACCGCGCCGAGCAAGCACAGCGTCGCCAGCGTCACGGCCCCGGTGAACGAGGCGCCTGGCGCCTGCGCCCATACGCCCTGGCGGCGGAACCACGGCGTCACCTTGTCGCAGCGCTGGCGCGTGGAGGCCAGCAGCCGTCGCGCCCAGCCGAATTCGGTGGCCGGTCGCGCAAGCGCGCCCAGCGGCGCTTCATGGTTGGCCGGGGTTGAGCTTGACAAACAGTGCGTTGGCTTCGGCCAGCACGGCCTGCCCGTCGAGCAGCCGTCCCCCGATGAACATTTTGCGTCCGTCGACGTGGTCGACACCGGCGTCGACCTGAAGCTCCGTCTCGATGGGCACGATTTTTCTGTAGTCGACATGCAAGAACGCGGTGCGCTGGTAGAGGCTGCGGGTGAGTCTGAATGCGGTGTAGCCCAGCAGCGAGTCAAAGAGCTGCGCGATGCACCCGCCGTGCACGGCACCGTTGCGGCCCAGGTGAAAGCGGCGGAAGTGCGCGACGCCCCGAATCCGCCCGTCGCCGGTCTTATGCAGTTCCGCAGGGATGCCCAGCACGCTGCCCCGGCTGGGCAGGTCCATCCGACGGCCCGCCGGCGACGACCACTCGTCGGCGTCGTAGGGCGACAGCAGCTTCGACACGGTCTCAAGCAGGTCGGCGGCCTTGGCGATCACCTCGTCTGGCGCGTCGGCCGCGCGGGCATGGTCCTGCACCGTCCGGACGGCTTCGACGAACCTGCCGTAGTCAGGTCCGCCGCCGGTGGTGGGCTCAATCGGGCTGAAATCGCCGCCGCGATGCTCCCGTGCGAATTCGGTGGCCACCCGCTCACCGTATTGCCTGGCTTATCCGCTGGCCGACCCGGCTTTGCTCAGCGTTTCGTACTCCTGGTCGGAAAGCTCGATCTGCGCGGCCGCGACGTTCTCCTCCAGATGGGCAACCTTGGAGGTGCCGGGGATCGGCAGCATCACCGGCGAGCGCTTCAGCAGCCAGGCCAGCGCCAGCTGCGACGGGGTGGCGTGGTGATCTGCGGCGATGCGTTGCAGCGGACCGTCGGGTGCCGCGAGCGGTCCTGCGGCCAGCGGGAACCACGGGATGAAGCCGATGCCCTCGTCGGTGACCTTGTCCAGCAGTGGCTCGGCCGCGCGCATGGTGAGGTTGTACATGTTCTGCACCGACACGATCGGGGTGATCTTCTTGGCGGCCTCGAGCTGCTCGACGCTGACCTCGGAAAGGCCGATGTGTCGGATCTTGCCTTCCTGCTGCAGCGCGACGAGTTCACCGATCTGGTCTTCGGCGGGGAACTTGTCGTCGATGCGGTGCAGCTGGAACAGGTCGATGGTGTCCACCCGCAGACGGCGCAGGCTCATCTCGCACTCCTGCCGTAAGTACGCCGGATAACCGAGCACGGGCCAGACGTCGGGCCCGGTGCGCAGCAGACCGGCCTTCGTCGCGATAACGAGGCCGTCGGCGTACGGGTGCAGCGCCTTGCGGATCAGTCTCTCGGACACGTATGGGCCATAAGAGTCGGCGGTGTCGATGAAGTTGACCCCGAGTTCGACGGCGCGGCGCAGGACGCGGATGCATTCGTCATGGTCGGCAGGCGGTCCCCAGACACCCGTGCCGGTCAGGCGCATGGCTCCGAATCCCAGTCGGTTGACCGTGAGGTCGCCGCCGATGGTGAACGTTCCCGATGCTTGAGCGATGCTTTGCGTGGTCATTTTCCGACCGTACGCCGACGATGACAGGCTGGCGGCATGAAGCTGAGCGACCTTGCCGTGCTGCCGTTGACGTATTCCGAAAAGGGCGCGACGGCGGGACCGTTGCCCGCCGGATACCACCACATCCAGAAGTCGGCGGTCATCGGCCGCGGCCGGAGTCGATTCGAGCAGGCGGCAGGCAAGGGCATGCGGTGGGGCATGCTGCGCGGCGCCGGTCTGCGGGTCGAGGCGACGACCGAAGTCGCCGCGGAGGGGTCGCAGGTGATCGTGCACCTGGGTCCGGTGCGGGCGCCGTGCCGGGTGGTCTACCTCGTCGACGAACCCGACCGGCGCGGATTCGCCTATGGGACGCTGCAGGGCCACGCCGAATCGGGCGAAGAACGGTTCGTCGTGCGCTACCACCCGGCGACCGACGAGGTATTTGCGGAAGTGACGGCCTTCTCCCGGCACGCGACCTGGTGGAGCAGGCTCGGCTCGCCCGTCACATCGGTCGCCCAGCGGGTGATCACCGACCGCTATCTGCGGGCGCTGTAGCCGGCAGGGCTATCCGTGGTTGGCCCCGCTGAGCAGCGCGTAGCCTTTAGCGATTAGCCCAGCATGATCGGACGGTGAGCGTGAACGACCCAGACGGGGTGGAGGCTACCCACCTCCGCATCGCGGAGCTTGTGCAGCAGTTGTATGGCCGGCCGGACACGGATTCGGACACGGTGATCGCCGAGCTGGCAGAGCATGCCGCGGTCGAGATCCCTGGCGCCCAGTATGCGGGCGTCACGGTCACCCGCAACGCCAAGCACATCGACACCCCGGGCGCCACGCACAAGTGGCCGATCCTGCTCGACGAGATCCAGCAGCGTCACCGTGAAGGTCCGTGCCTGACCGCGGCGTGGGAGGAGAAGACCATCCACGTTGCCGATTTGGAGGCCGACGACCGGTTCCCGCTGTACCGCCGGGATGCGTTGGAACAGACGCCGATTCGGTCCATCATGGCGTTCCAGATGTTCATCGCCGGCGAAACCATGGGAGCGCTTAACGTCTATGCCGTGCAGCCGCATGCATTCGGACAGGGATCCAAGGACATTGGCATGATCTTCGCCGCGCATTCGTCCATGGCGTGGAACGCGGCCCGACGCGACGACCAGTTCAAGCGTGCGCTGGCGAGCCGCGACACCATCGGCCAGGCCAAGGGCATGATCATGGAGCGTTACGGCGTCGACGCGGTTCAGGCGTTCGACGTGTTGCGCAAGCTGTCGCAGGATTCGAATGTGCCGCTGGTCCAGGTGGCCACGGAACTCGTTGCGAAAGCACAGTCGGACAGCTAGGCAATTGAGTTGGGCAATTGAGTTAAGAACTGCCCCACTGGTTTACGCGTTCCGCCATTCGCACCGATCACGCCGATCAGCAGGCATCACCCAAGCGAGGTTTCGTCCACCTGCGGGGTCAGTTTGGTAGCCGACGGTTGATGAGCAGGCCGGCGAGCGCGGCGAGGGCCAGCGCCAAGGCGCCGAGCCGCAGCCAGCCGACGATCGCGGGGCCCTTGGTTGTCTCGTAGCCGATCTGCTGTTGCAGGGTGGCGTAGATCTGCTTCAGCTCGGCGATGGTGGACGCGTCATAGGCGGTGCCCCCGGATAGTTCGGCGACTTTCTTCATCGTTTCGTTGTCGACGGGCACCGGTTGGCGCTGGTTGTTGATGTCCACATAGCCGTACGGCGTGCCGAACGCGATGGTGGAGATCGGCACGCCCTGGTCCTTGGCGGTGCGGGCTGCGGTGTAGGCACCCTTTGGGCTGTCTGGGTTCGTCGGCACCGTCTCCTTGCCGTCGGAAAACAGCACGATGCGCGCGGGCGGCGGGGTGTCACCGCCACCGATAACCGCGCCGACGGTGGCGATGGCCTGCAGCGCGGTGAAGATGGCCTCGCCGGTCGCGGTCCGGTCTTCCGGTCGCAGCTGGTCGATCGCTGCCTTCATCTCGGCGCGGTTGGCGGTCGGCGACACCAGCACGGTCGCGGTGCCGCCGTAGGCGATGAGGCCGAGGTTGATGCCGGGTGTCAGCTCGTCGGCGAACTGCTTGGCGGCGTCCTGCGCCGCGGCCATCCGGCTGGGTGCCACGTCGGTGGCGCGCATGGACTGCGACACGTCGATCACCAGCATCACCACCGCGCGGTTACGCGGGATCCGAACGTCGTGGGTCGGTGCGGCCATCGCGACGGTGAGCAACAGCAGCGAAATCACCAGCAGGATCGCCGGCAGGTGCCGCCACCGGGTGCGGCGGTCGGGTGCCACACTTTCCAGCAGCTCCATGTTGGCGAACCGCAGCATCCGCTTGTTCCGTGCCAGCTGTAACACGATGTAGAAACCGATGATCCCGAGGACAACGAGCAGGAACACGAAGTACCAGGGGTGTTCGAATCCGGACAGCGTCATCGGGCCAAGCAACGGCAGGGTCATATCAGAAAGTCATTCCCAGGCTTGGCGTTTCGGCTCGTGCGAAATTCCCGCGGCGGGCACTTCAACGGTCGCATGCACGATCCTTGAGCTAGGCATGACGTGCTCGCCGGTCGGGCTGGGTTTGTTCGAGTCGTTGCCCAATGGCGAGGCGGACGATGTCCACCACGTGGGCGTCGGCCAAGACATAGATCTGCCGCTTGCCTGCGCGGCGGGCGCGCACAATGCCCGCAAGCTTGAGCTTGGCCAGGTGATGGCTGACCGTAGCGACGCTTTGACCCGTCGAGTCGGCCAGGGTGCCCACATCGCGATCGCCGCTGGCGAGTAGCCACAGGATATGCAGCCGCACCGTCGCCGAGAGCAGCGCGAACATCGAGGCGGTGTCTTGCAGCAGCCGAGGCGCCAACAGCTCGGCCGGTGCGTCTTCGGGGGTGTCGGGCACGGGTCTTCCTCTCGATGATATCTGCCAGGCTGACGCATCTGTGACACTTGTGCAAGCGTTTGACTGTTGGGGGTGTTTCGGGTGTACTGGTGTCCGCGTCAATGGGAGTGGCACAACGTAGCGTGTGGGTTGGAGGTGGGGCCGGTGGACGAGGGAAGTAGTACCTGCCTCCACGCGTGCGTGCGGCGCCGCCGGTTCCGGTCAGGGTCGGGCTAGCCGCAACGGTCCGCGTGGAGTTCGTCGCTTTCGTTCGATAGGGCTGATGCCTCCATTGGGATGAGGACCGGACATGACTGAAACTGTCATTGGGCTGACCTCGCAGGAGCTGCGAGATGTCGCCGATGATGCCCGGCTGAGGGAGCTGGCCGAGGCGCCGGTGTTCACGGTCTTTCAGAGGGTGGCAGCTTCCCCACGGGGGTTGACCGAGCCGGAGGCCGCGGATCGGTTGCGCCGCTTCGGCGACAATGAGCCGTTTCGTGCGGCCGACGACGGGGTCGCGGCGCGTGTGGTTGGCGCGGTGCGCAGCCCATTTGTGGCACTGCTGGCCGGTTTGGCTGTCGTCTTCGTGGTGGTCGGTGACACCCGCGGCGCGGTGACGGTTGCGGTGATGGTGGCGCTGGCCGTGGTGCTGCGCATCTGGCAGCAAACCCGATCGGTTCGGGCCAACCGGGCATTGCGGGAGCTGGTGGCATCGACGGTGACGGTGCGACGCCGCGCCGGCCACGACCAGGACCCACTGGATCGGGAAGTGTCGTTGCATGACGTGGTGCCCGGCGACATCGTGGTGCTGCACGCAGGCGATGTCGTGCCCGCGGATCTGCGGATCGTGTCGTCGACCGATCTGGTGGTCGATCAGTCGGGGTTGAGCGGCGAATCGTTGCCGGTGGCGAAGACGACAGTCGCGCCAGAAAAGCGACGACGCCGCCACGCAGGCGAGTACGTCGTGGACACACCGAGTTTGGCTTTCTCGGGGACCGCCGTGGTGGCGGGCGTTGCGACCGCGGTCGTGATCGCTACCGGCGGGCACACCTATTTCGGGGCGTTGGCGCGCACCGCTGGCGGGTTACGTCCGGAGTCGAGCTTCGACCGCGGCGTCCGCACGGTCGGCTGGACCCTGGTTCGGTTCATGCTGGTGATGGCGCCGATCGTGTTGGCGGTCAACGGCATTGTCAGTGGGAACTGGGCGCAGGCGGCGATGTTCGCCGTCGCGGTCGCGGTCGGTTTGACCCCGGAGATGCTGCCGGTGATCGTGACCACCAGCCTGGCCCGCGGCGCTACCCGCCTCGCGAGGGAGCGGGTGATCGTCAGCCGCCTTAACGCGATTCAAGATCTGGGCGCGCTGGACGTGTTGTGTGTCGATAAGACCGGCACCCTGACCGAGGACCGCATCGTCTACGCGCACAGTATCGATGTGACCGGACGCTTCGACGATGCGGTCGCCGAATTCGCTTATCTGGGCGTGCATTTCCAAGACGGCGCGCATGACCGGCTCGACGAAGCCATCGCCGAACTCCTCGGCGAGCAGGACATGGCTGTCACCGCCGATGCCGCCTTCGAGAAGGTCGACGAGATCGGCTTCGACCACACCCGTCGCCGCGCCACCGTGGTGGTGGCACGCCAGCACGGTGAGCACATCATGGTGTGCAAGGGAGACCCCGACCAGGTTCTGCCGCGCTGCACCCATGCCCGCTTCGACGAGGACATCGTCACCTTCGGCGACGACCTGCAAGCCGAGGCCGACGATCTGGTCGAGGCCTACCGCAAGCAGGGTATGCGGGTGCTGGCCGTGGCCGCGAAGTACAGGCCCGCGCGGTTTGAGTGCTACGACGAATCCGACGAGCAGAATCTTGTGCTGGCCGGGTTCGTCGGGTTCGTCGATCCGGTCCGCGACAGCGCCCCCGCAGCGGTGCGCAGCCTCGCCGAGCACGGGGTCGCGGTGAAAATATTGACCGGGGACAGCAAGACCGTCGCGCGGCAGGTCGCGGGGCAGGTCGGCGTTCCTGCCGACACCGTCGTCGTGGGCCACGAGATCGACCGTCTCAGCGACCGGCGGCTCAGTGCGGTGTCCGCGCAAGCAGCCGTTTTCGCGGAGCTGACCCCGGCGCACAAGACGCGGATCGTGGCGGCGCTGCGCAAGGATGGGCACGCGGTCGGGTTTCTTGGTGACGGCGTCAACGACGTTCCGGCGTTGCGGATCGCCGATGCCGGTATCGCCGCGGACACCGCCGCCGATGTCGCCAAGCACGCCGCGGACCTGATCCTGCTGGACAAGGACCTCGCGGTGGTGGCGCGCGGGGTGGTCGAGGGCCGGCGCACCCTGGCCAACACGATGAAGTACGTCAAGATCACCGCCAGCTCCAACTTCGGCAACGTGCTCAGCGTGCTCGCCGCCAGCGCGCTCCTGCCGTTCCTGCCAATCCTGCCGATCCAGCTGATGGTGCAGAACCTGCTCTATGACACCGCGCAACTCGCCCTGTCGTGGGATCGGGTCGACAACGACTACCTGCGTGCCCCACGGCGCTGGCAGTCCGCTGGTCTGATCCGATTCATGCTCACCTTCGGCCCGCTCAGTTCGGTGTTCGACCTGGCGACGTTCGCGGCGTTGTGGTGGGTGTTCGACCTGCGCGAGAAGCCAACGATGTTTCAGACCGGGTGGTTCGTCGAGGGGCTGCTCACCCAACTGCTGGTGGTGCTGGTGTTACGGGCTCGAACCATGCCGTGGCGCGGGGCACGGCCAGCGCGTGTCGTGGTGTTCGCAACGATCACCGCGGCCGCGATCGGGTCGCTGTTGCCGCTGACCCCGCTGGGGACGGGCTTGGGGATGGCCCCGCCACCGACGGGCTACCTGGTCTGGCTGGTTGCGGTGATGGCCGCATACGGGCTGGCGGCCCATCTGGTCAAGAAGCGCTACCTGCGCCGTCACCAGGCCTGGCTGTAGCCGAAATCACCGACGACACAACGGAAACGAGGCAAACCGCGCATGGCCGTGATGAACACCGCCCCCGCTGGACATCCGACGGGGTCAGCCGGAAGGACCGCTCGCCACATTCCCACGACTCGATTGTGTGACGCCGGGCGGGCGGCTTCCTGCATCGATGCGATGGGGGATGCCATCCGCGATGGTGGGTGGCCGATGGACGTCTTAAGTGCCGAGGAGAACACGTGAGCGAGTCAAGCAGCGCGCCCGAACATGCCACCGCTGGGCTGCCGGTCATTCATTTGTCACAGTTGTTGCGTGCCCCGGTGGTGGCCCGCTCGGGTGACGTGGTGGGCCGGGTCGAGGACGTCATCGTCCGGCTGCGCGGCGCAGACACCTATCCGCTAGTGACCGGGATCGTGGCCGAGGTCGGCGGCCGGCGGGTGTTCGTCGGCAGCCGATCGATTCACGAGTACACCCCGGGTCGAGTCGTACTGACCAAGAACAAGATCGATCTGCGGGGGTTCGAACGCCGCGACGGCGAGGTGCTGCTGCGCGCCGATGTGCTCGGGCACCGGTTGATCGACGTGGCAGCGGTGGAGTTGGTGCGGGCCTATGACATTGAACTTGACGACACCGGCGAAGGGTGGGTACTGGCGCGGCTGGACACCCGCCGCCCTCCCCGGTTGTTCGGGTTGCTCAAATCGTCGGGCGGGCACGCGTCCCGCGATTGGAAGGCGTTCGAACCATTGATCGGTCACCACCGCTCCAGGGCGGTGCGCGGTCTGGCGGGCCGGGTAGGTGCATTCAAACCCGCCGATATCGCCGATCTGCTCGAAGACGCCGACAAGGCCGAGGGTGGGGAAATCCTCGACGAGGTGCACAGCGACCCCGAGCTGGAAGCCGACGTGTTCGAGGAACTCGACCCGGATAAGGCCAGCCGGCTGCTCAACGACATGCCCGACACCGAAGTTGCTGCGCTGTTGGGACGGATGCGCGCCGACGACGCCGCCGACGCGATCGCCGACCTGCGTCAGTCCCGCCGACGCCGCGTGCTGGACCTGATGCCCGCACCGCAGCGCACCAAGGTGATCACCCTGATGGGCTTCAACCCCGACAGCGCAGGCGGGCTGATGAACGTCGACTTCGTGTCCTGCGGGCCCGCGGCCACCGCCGGTCAGGCGCTGGCGATCATCGGTGCGGCACGCACCGTGCAGCCGGAGGCATTGCTGAAGATGCACATCCTCGACGACGACAAGCAGCTGGCCGGGGTGGTATCGGTGATCGCCTTACTACAGGCCGAGCCTTCCGAAAACGTTGCGGCGCTGATGGATTCCGACCCGGTGCGCGTCACCGCCGACGCGGACCTGACCGACCTCGCGTTGTTGATGGCCGACTACAACCTGTATGCCGTCCCGGTCGTCGACGACGAGGACCGGGTGCTCGGTGTGGTCACCGTCGACGACGTACTTGAGGCCACCATCCCCGAGGACTGGCGTCGCCGCGAACCGGCCCCCCGCCCGATGCGCGACACCGCCGAGGGCACCGCCACCGACGATCACGACACACCGACCTCCACGGACTGACCGGCGATGACCAGCGACGACAACAACAAGACCACCCGCGCCGAAGCGTCACCCGCCCGGGGCCGGCGCGCCGACCGCGCCGCGACGGCACCCACCGCGGTGCTGGATAGCGCGCACCTGGGTGATATCGAGGGCGCGTTCGGCCGCATCAGCCTCGCCGACACCGAGCATCCCCGCACCATCAAGACCCGCTTGATGACCCTGTTGGCCATCGTCGGCCCCGGCATCATCGTGATGGTCGGCGACAACGACGCCGGCGGGGTGGCCACCTACGCGCAGGCCGGCCAGAACTACGGCTATTCCCTGTTGTGGGTGCTGCTGCTGTTGATCCCGGTGCTGATCGTCAACCAGGAGATGGTGGTCCGGTTGGGCGCGGTCACCGGGGTCGGGCACGCCAGGTTGATCAACGAACGCTTCGGCCGCGGCTGGGGCTGGTTTTCCGTCGGTGACCTGTTCCTGCTGAACTTTTTGACCATCGTCACCGAATTCATCGGCATCACCCTGGCCGCCGACTACATCGGCATCTCCAAATACATCGTGGTACCCACCGCTGCCTTCGCACTGATCGCGATCATGGCCACCGGCAGCTTCCGCCGCTGGGAACGCGCCATGTTCGTGTTCATCGCGATCACCCTGCTGCAGATCCCGATGCTGCTGATGTCGCACCCGCAGTGGGGACACGCCGCCAAATCGTTTGTGGTGCCCACCATTGCGGGCGGAATCAGCTCGGATGCGGTGCTGCTCATCATCGCCATCGTGGGCACCACCGTGGCGCCATGGCAGCTGTTTTTTCAGCAGTCCAACGTCGTCGACAAACGCATCACCCCCCGGTTCATCGGCTACGAACGCGCCGACACCGTGCTGGGCGCCTTCGTGGTCGTGATCGCCGCAGCAGCGCTGGTGATGACCGGCGACTGGGCCGCCCGGTCCACCGACACCGTCGGCGGTTTCACCGACGCCGCCGCCGTCGCCCACCTGCTCGGACAACACAGCACCGCCCTTGGCTCGCTGTTTGCGATCGTGCTGCTGGACGCCTCCATCATCGGCGCCGCCGCGGTCACCCTGGCCACCAGCTACGCCTTCGGCGACGTGTTCGGGCTCAAACACTCCTTGCACCGCGGCTTTGCCGACGCCAAACAGTTCTACGTGTCCTACACGGCGATGGTCGCGGCCGCCGCAGCGATCGTGCTGATCCCCGGCGCACCGTTGGGGTTGATCACCACCGCCGTACAAGCATTGGCCGGCCTGCTGCTGCCCAGCGCCAGCGTGTTCCTGCTGCTGCTGTGCAACGACCGAGAAGTGCTGGGCCCGTGGGTAAATCGGCCCTGGCTCAACGTGCTCGCCGGCCTGATCGTTGGCGTACTGCTGCTGTTGTCGGGGATCCTGATGGCCACCACTCTGTTCCCCGATATCGATGTCGTCGCCATCGCGGGCTACCTCGCCTTGGCCCTCGTGGTGCTCGCCGCCGCCGGGTTTGTGACGCTGCGGTGGCTGGCCCGCCGACGACCGCAGCCCGCCGGCCCCGAGCCCCGCGCACACGCGATAGCGAGCGTCGACCGCACCACCTGGCGCATGCCGCCCTTGACCCTGCTGCAGCCGGTCAGGTGGTCGGCCGGCACCCGACTCGGCATGCTCGCCCTACGCGGCTACCTGATCGTCGGTGCAGTGCTGCTCATTGTGAAAGCGATCCAACTCGGCCGCGGATAACCCTCATGTGAGACCACCGGGCGGCTCGCCGGATCACACCGGAACCGTCACCGCAGCCGCCACCATCGAACCGCCAGCGCGACCAGCACAACAACACACAGTGCAAGCATGATCGCGCTGCCAGTGAGGGCCTCGGTGTGACTGTAAACGGGAACACCCACAGCACGAAGGGATTCCGGCGCGACCGATCCGCTCCGCCCAACAGTCGCCGACGTGGGTGCCGCCCCGGTCGATGGCCCGGCACACGCCGTCACCAATACCGGCGACATGTAGTTCCGCCCGATCGGCACGGTGGCACTCCTTCGATGGCCGGGCCCTGCCCGGCGTTTTCGATGGCCGGCCCTACCCGGCGCTGCCATCCCAGAATCGCGCTCCCGCGAACCCGTGTCACCATGGCTCACACCCACCAGGAATACCCATCTGCTGGAATCGGTGTATTACCGTCAGCCCCCAGCCTGGTTCGGAGTGGCTCTGAAGTTGGCTCAAACGGCGTCACCGGCGTTGCCTCGGAACGCCCACATACGCAAACGACACAGCACTGGGTGGATCACGTCGGGCTTATGATCGCCACACCATGAATTCCCACCAGCATCACGGTATCGGGAACCATCTCTCGGCACGCCCCGGCGCGACCTGAGCGGGGAGTTGTGCAGCGCAGAGGACCGTTGAGCGCCGCAGACCGCCTACGGGCGCTCGCGGTGGGGCTGCTGACCGTGGCGCTGGCGATGGCGGCGCACACGATGTCGGGGGGCGCCGTGCCAGCGGGCGCGGCAGCCGCGGTGCTTTGCGTGTTGGCTGTCATGTTGGGCGCGGTCGCCGCGACCGTCGACCGAACCGCCGACGGCCGGATATTGTTCGCCCTCTTGGCTGTTGGTCAGCTGATCGCACATGTGCTGTTGGCGGCCGCCGGCCACGCCCAATGCGCCGCGTCCGGTCGTCCCCCCGCTATGGCGATGCTTGCGGCGCACGCGGTGGCGGTGGTGGTGGGGGCCGCGCTGATCGCCGCCGGCGGCCGGCTGTGCCGGGCGGCGACGTCGGCGCTGCGCGCTTTCGCGAGCGAGCGGGCCGCCATCCTTGCCACGGCCGCGGCTGCTGCAGTCAACGCGGGTGATCAGCCGTTGCGCTCAACGCTGCTACTCGCCGCGTCGGTGTCTCGTCGAGGGCCGCCGGCCAGCCTCGCCCGCTGACCGACACCCTTCCTAGACAACAGAAAGCAAGAATCTCAATGAACCTCATCAAGAGGGCGCTTCCGCGCGCCCTGATATTGGCGGCGATGACCGCCACTGGTTTGTCCGCCGCCACCACGACGGCGTGGGCCCACGTCGAAGTCCAAGCCGACAGCGCCGTGCGCGGCGGTGAGACGATCCTGACGTTTGAAGTACCCAACGAATCCGATAAGGGGGCACTGACAACACAATTGAGCGTCGCGTTGCCGAACGTGGCGTCTGCGAGCACGGAGGCCATGCCCGGCTGGACGGCCAGGCTCGACCGCGACAGCGCGGCCGGCACCACCCGGTCGGTGACCTGGACCGCCGCACCCGGCTCCGGGATAGCGCCCGACCAATTCGCTCTGTTTCGGGTCGCGGTGACGCTACCGGACACCGACAGCGTCACCTTCCCCGCCGCCCAGACGTATGCGGATGGCACGGTCGTGCACTGGGATCAGCCGCCGCTACCCGGCGGTGGCGAGCCCGAACACCCGGTGCCCACCCTGGCCCTTACAGCCGCACCGTTCGAAAACGCCACGCAAAGCTCGTCACCCTCGGTCTCGGCGAGCAAGGCACCCACGTCAGCGCAAGCATCGTCCCCAACGGCAGCGGATAGCACCGCACGCTGGCTGGCCGGCGCAGCACTGGTCGTTGGCGCACTGGGAGTGGGGATGGCACTGCTGCTCCTGCGGCGACGGTCATGAAGTCGGCGGCGTCGGCGCTGCTGGGCGTGCTGCTCTCGGTCATCGCACTGAGCAGCGCGCCCACAGCGTCGGCGCACGCCGTCCGCATCGCCACCGACCCCGCCGTCGACGCGGTGGTGGCGACCGGACCGCACCAGGTATCGGCAACGTTCAACGAGCATCTGCAGACGTTGTTCGGCGCGATGACCGTCGTCGGCCCCGACGGCAACCTCTGGTCCAGCGGCGAGCCGCGGTTCGACGGCGCAGTGATCAGCATCGACCTCATGCCGCTGGGTCCGGCAGGCACCTACACCGTGAACTACCGGGTGACCTCTGCGGACGGTCACGTCGTATCGGGTTCGTGGCCGTTCCACCTGACCACAGCGGGCACCGGCAAGCCCGGGCCGTCGGCCGCTGCGGCAGCGGACAAACCCGATGGCATACCGGTATGGCCGTTCGCGGCCGCTGGTGCCGTAATCGTGCTGGCCGGCACCTGGTGGACGATGCGCCGAGGATCACCCAGACGCTAACCCTGCGCGGCGCCATGAACGCTGTTGCGGGACAACGACTACGGGTCAATCCGGACTGTGGGCTCACGACTCGCGGCGTCGACGAGGTAACCGCCGCACTGCGTAACCTCGTTGCCGCGGCAGAACAGGTGCCTGCGGGGAACTGACGAAGGCTGGAGTCCTTGGGCCGATCGAGCGCCCAAATTAGGCCTCTGACCTGCATAGATTGGCCGTGGTCCCGACTGGGATCGAACCAGTGACCTTCCGCGTGTGAGGCGGAGGAGCAAGTGAGCAGAAACTGTTTGTGCTGGCCAGATAGTTGCAGACCGGCCGAATTGGACCCCTCGGAGCACCTGTTCTGAAGGTTTGGCCGGATATTGGCCGGATGGATTTCATGACCGCTTCGATGTCCAGCACAGCTGGAGGCGTCGCTGTGGACGACGCCGGCGTCTACCTGCAGCAGCAGCGCCGCCAACCCGACGACCGACGTCCCGACGACCCCGCCAGCATCGCCAGCCTCCGCACCGATCTGGCGCTAGCTCGTAGCGAGATTGCGCGCCTGCGTGCCGACAACGACAAACTACGGCGCAACACTCAACGACTTCTCGCCAACAGGTCGACCAACACGACGGCGGCGAGGTTCTCGCACGCGTCGACACCCTCGTCGCCGAAAACCGCGCCCTCACAGCGAAGTTGCAGCAGTCCACGACCGAGAATGTCGGCCTGCGGAGGCAGATCACCGAAATGGAAGAGGACATCGCGGGTGCGCGGACTGCTCTTCGACGCATGATCCGCGACCAAACAACCGGTCTGAGCAGTAGCGCGTCGGAATAGATCAAGAACTACGTGGATGTCGTGACGGAGTGCCGGAACCTAGAGGCACCATCGTCGAAACCGGCACCGACTCCTAGCGACTGGCCCACGTCCGCGCGACTCGGGCTACTACGTGATCAACCATCCTGAAAGGGAACCCGCGTGCACCTCGAGTTCATGCCGAATGACACACCCGATCCAGACGCCCAGGTCAGCATTCCACCCGAACAGATCACCACTGAGCTGCTCAAACTATGCGAAGAGTTCCTCCGCGAGGCCAGCCCAATCGTCCACACGGAGTTACGCCAGTTCCTCACGGAACACGGTCACTACGGCGGTCTCGGCTGGTTCCTCGACGCCCTCAGCATCACCACGTTCAATCGCACCCCTGCGGCGGGACCGGCCGTCCCGAAAACACGGCGACCCGGTCGATAGCCAGGACGGCGGCGGGGATTAGAGACACGCAGTGTGAGACAAGAAATGGGACAGGGCGACCTCGGATTACTCGGTGGGGCCTTGACGCGTGAGGGGGGTGTCTCGTTTGGCTAGAAACGAGACAACTCCGCAAGACCCTCGTACCTCTACTTCAGGACTCAGTCATGGTCGGCCGCGGTGACAAGTTGGTCGGCAAGTTCGACCGGATGCGACAGCATTGCCATGTGCCCGCCGGGGGTGATCTCAGGTTCGATCCCGAGCCGGTCGGCGACAACCCCGCGCATGAACTCTTCGGGGAAGAAGCGGTCGTCACGGAAAAGCACGAACCGGGTCGGGAGCTGCGGGAGGACTGCCGCCGGCCACGGCTTCAGTGACGGCGTATCTGACTGGGCGCGTTCGACCTCCTGATCAACCACCGCCGCGTCAACTCCGTTGTAGAACAGAGCGTCCATGTCGTCGGGGTCGTATCCGCCCGCCACTGCCGCTGCACGCTGTGCGCGCTTGCACCCGGTGGCACTCCACCAGTCGCCCGGACGTTCGCCCGGGCGGGGGATCATCGCCGAGACGTAGATCAACGCAGACGCATCGACCCGCGTGCAGGCGAGAGCTCCGGTGAAACCACCAAAGGAATGGCAAACGACGATCGACCGCTCGCCGTCGTCGCGATGCTGCGTGGCGACGGCATCGGCGTAAGTATCCAGGTCGGCCGAATCGTCCTCGCAGGGCAAGTCAACGGCAATTCCTCGATGTCCACGTTCGGCCAACTCAGCCACAAGGAACCGCCAGTACGACGGATCGGAGCCGGCACCGGGTACGAGCAAGAAGGTGGTCATCTAGTCACGCTCCGTTCACTCATGCACGCCAACAACAGACCGTCGCACCATCAGCTGCAGCCTTATCACCGTGCGACTGGGCGACCGGCCAAGCCCCGGAGAGGCTATCTGACGGCGCCCGGGTGAGACAGGATGTGATCACGCTCGAATCCCTAGAAACGAGACACCGCGTTGGGGCGGCTGCGACTTCGAGCTCGTCTAGCGCAACCGTGGCTGTCTTTCTTCGGTGCTTGTGGTCTATGTCGACCACGCCTCTTCAAGCTCTGTGAGTCTTCGCCGACGTGGGATGGGAGCGAGCACAAAAGCGTCAACCAGTTGGTGCCGAAGCTCTCGAACCCATCACGCTTCTCCCAGAAAACGACGCGCCCGTCAACGAGGCTGCCGGGCGGGCAGCTTGCGGGTGATGTCGGCGGCAAAGCCCAGCGCTTCCTCGTCTACGTGCTTGCGCAAAAAGTAGCCAAACGCCGACGCTGCCGCGGCAAAACGAACCCAGGCGGCCATCTCGGTCTCGACAGTGCAGCTGAAGGTAGTGGTGTCCTTGGTTCGGGCCGAGGCGGTCATCGTCCAGCGGACCCACACGCTGGTGGGAATCAGGTGCGCCAAGTAGGCGTGGCTGCGTTCCGACAACATCTCCACGTAGGTGCTGTCGGCCTTGACCTTCAGGTAGTGCTGCACAATGAGTACGTTGCCGATGGATTCGACGTTGACCATGCCGCGCACGACTCAATAGCTCCCGAAACGCCGACATGAGCCCTCCTGGGCAGCCAGGTCGGCACGAGATGGCTTTGAAGATCCGCCACTAAGTTTGAGACCTACGGCTGTTTGATGCTGTCGAGGACCGGTGGTTAACCCTCCAGCGCCGTTGTTCACCAGCACAGCCGCTCGAAGATTCGGAACGGACCTTGCGGTGTGGGCGGCCGACGGCTATTTGTCCGGGCCGCTCCATGACGGCCGCGGGCCCTCATCCGGCAAAAGGGGGATGGGGATCCCTGGACAGGCGGTCCCTTCCGCGGGCAACCAGGCCCCGGCATCGTGGTTTGTATAGACGGCGGTAAGGAGAAAAATTCATGGATGGCTACGCCTTTGAGGGACGGTTCACCAACATCGTCCCGGTCGGTCTGACCCCTCTCGGACTTCGCGTGGATCTGGATTTCACCGGCACGATCACTGAAGGGCCGCTGACCGGCGCCACGCTTTTGGGAACAGATTTCTTCCTGCTTCGCCCGGACGGGATTGGTCAGGTCCACACGCGGGAGCGCATCACCCGAGGCGATCGCGTGGCGGCGTCGCTGCAGTTTATCGGCTACGTCGTGCCGCCGATCGCGATGCCGGCGCTATCGGTGTTACTCAGCCCCGATTTTCAGTGGCCCGACATCGACCTTCCCATGCACGGCGCGACGTTCGTCGAGGCCGCAAGCGAGGAGTGGTCAGCCGCAACGGCGACCGTCTATGGGGCAAGCAGCGGCGCGGTCAATCTAGCGGCCCGCACGCTGCGTCTCGAAGCGAAATCGCTCGCACCGACATCAGCCGGTCAAAGCGTAGATGGGCGGCATCTGGCCAGTGATGGATCAGCTGGTCGGCCTGCGGACACCAATTCCCGTTGTTAGCAACAGGTCCTATGCCGAACCGAACGCGCCCGTTCGCCGCTGCATCCGCGAGTTCGTCCGCGCGTGGCCCAACCTGACCGAGACCACCATCACCGGAGTGCATTTCATCGAGGCGGACACTCCCGACGAGATCGGCACCGCCGTCGCGCAGTTCGTGCGGAGGCTGCGCGCGGCGCAGCAGGACGGGCTCAGCGATCAAAGGAGCTGTTACATGTCGGTACATGAACAGCCACGGGCGCCCGGGATCTTCGATTTGCCTCGTTGGCTAATGAAGATGCGGACCCGGTCGAGAAACCAAGGGGCACACCGCTTTGTAGTCCGGAACCGGCTACTGACTACATTAGCCCCGTCACTGTGACGAATCGCCCAGCCACGACCCGTCGAGCCGCGGGACATGACTAGAGGTGGGAGCATCCTCGGGAAGGTGCCCCCGTCACGTCGCCATCGCAAGGGCCATCCACCAGTTCTGATCATTGCTCAGATTGGACTCGTCTCCAGAGGAGTGGTACTGAACATGGAGCGGGGAAGACTTGATATGAACGTTGCCGGGCGACTGGCAGTCGGTTCCCGAGCCGCTCCCCTTGCAGGACTGCTGATCTGCTGCGAAAGCGGTCGGTGCGGCGGCGATCACCACCGCGGCGGCGCCCGCCGCCAGCAGCGGTGTGATGTCCTTCAGTTTCATCGGCATGGCGGCACTCCTTAAAGCGCTGGATGACATCTGGTTGCCTGTACAGATCTAGCCTCACCGACCACCGCTGTGAATCCGTTGAGCGCCCCTGAGAACCGGGCTCAACATCCGTCGACACCGGGGCCCCTTCGTGACTGGATTCCACGGCGCGGAGTTCGCTCGCCTCTACCGATCTGCCGAGTAGTCCGCCCGACGTTCCCTGGCAGCTGGCGCAGGCCTGGCCTGCACGCGCGGCTGCACTTAGTTACGGGCGTCGGACACCTGCCCCAAAGTAGCGATACTAGCCGCCTCTGCCGGGTCTCCAGTGGGACGCCTCTTCATGAGCTCGCCCTCGGACGAGTATCGCCAAGCCGTGCCGGTCGTCCGTTTTTTGCCACAGGTGTCAACCGTCGACGAGATCCCAGGTCTCACTTCTAGTCTCGTTACCGCTACCAGGTAAACCGTAACTGCTGGTAGCTGTAAAGGTAGTTGGCCGTTAACTGTGGCGACTATCGCTGCGCGGCGCACGACTGTGGAATGCCATGGACCTCAGCACATCTCACGCATCGACTCAACAACTCACCGCCGAACCCGTCATGGCAACGGGCCCTCGACCGGCGGTGAAGTACGCGGTCGAGGCGATCGGAACATTCTTTCTGGTATTCACGGTTGGCGCCGCCGTGGGCAGTCGCAGCGCACTGGCCCCGCTGGCCATCGGCGCGGCGCTGATGGTGATGATCTACGCCGGTGGCCACCTCTCAGGCGGGCACTACAACCCCGCGGTGACTCTGGCCGCGCTGATACGGCACCGGATCGGTGTGCGTGATGCGCTCGCATACTGGCTGAGCCAGATCGGTGCCGGGCTGATCGCGGCGCTACTGGTGCGCACGGTCATCGATCCGACGCAAACCGCCGCCACGGCGACACTGACCCTGGGGGGCTCAACCCTGTTGGCGGCGTTCGTCGTTGAGCTGCTGTTCACCTTCGCGCTGTGCTACGTCGTGCTGAACGTGGCGACCAGTAAAGACCACCCGACCAACTCGTTCTACGGCTTGGCGATCGGGTTCACGGTGCTGGCCGGTGCCGTCGCGGTGGGCGGCATCTCAGGTGGCGCGTTCAACCCTGCGGTCACCTTCGCCGGTGCCGTGATGCAGATCTTCGCCTGGCCGACGCTGTGGGTGTACCTGGTGGCGCAGGTCATCGCCGGCGCCGCCGCCGGATTGACCTTCCTGGCCCTCAACCCAGACGACAAATAAGCCGACTCCGTCCACAAACTCCAACCCGCCACGAAAAGGAATGACGATGAACAACGGACAGCACCTCCCGACGACCACCGACGCGGGCATCCCGGTACCAAGCGATGAGCACTCGCTGACGATCGGACCCGACGGCCCGATTCTGCTGCAGGACCACTACCTGATCGAGCAGATGGCCAACTTCAACCGGGAGCGCATCCCCGAGCGTCAGCCACATGCCAAGGGCTCTGGAGCGTTCGGCCACTTCGAGGTGACCAACAACGTCAGCGCGTACACCCGAGCAGCGGTGTTCCAGCCGGGCGCCAAGACCGACACGCTGATCCGGTTTTCCACTGTGGCCGGCGAACGCGGCACGCCCGACACCTGGCGCGACCCGCGCGGGTTCTCGCTGCGGTTCTACACGTCCGAGGGCAACCTGGACATCGTCGGCAACAACACCCCTGTCTTCTTCCTTCGTGACGCGATGAAGTTCCAACACTTCATCCGATCCCAGAAGCGGCGCGCGGACACCGGCATGCGCGACAACGACATGCAGTGGGACTTCTGGACACTGTCACCGGAAACCGCGCATCAAGTTGCCTGGCTGATGGGCGATCGGGGCATCCCGAAGAACTGGCGGTTCATGAACGGCTACGGCTCCCACACCTACAGCTGGATCAACGCCGACGGCCAAATCTCCTGGGTCAAATACCATTTCATCAGCGATCAAGGCGTCGATTTCCTCACCCAGGCCGAGGCTGACCGGCTCGCCGGCATCGACGCCGACTACCACCAGCGCGATCTGCACGAAGCAATCAAGCGCGGCGATTACCCGAGTTGGACGCTGAAGATGCAGATCATGCCGTTCGAGGACGCGAAGAGCCACCGGTTCAACCCATTCGACTTGACCAAGGTGTGGCCGCAC
>JAOPVX010000433.1 GCA_025965975.1 Mycobacterium sp.
CCGTGCTGCGCAAGTCGCGTTCGGAGATGGCCGCATACTTCCCGGCGGTGCCGCTGGTGGTGCGCGCCCCGGCCGCCGGGTCCTGACCGGCATTCGTCGAAATCAACGTTCTGCAGGCCTGCACTCGCACTTTCCCTGCAAAACGTTCGTTTCGGCCAACATGTCAACGGTCACGGTTCGATCTCGGTGCGCCTCCGCGGAATTCGCGGCCGCGTTTCTTAACATGAGCCTCAATGGCAACATGGCTCTCAATAGCATCACGTGCGGCCAGTCTGGTGACGGTCGCTGCGGTGGTGGCGACGCTCAACGCGTGCACCCCGAAACCGAACGGACCCGAACCGACCGCCGAGAAGTTCTTCGCCGCGCTGGCCAGCGGTGACACAGCGGCTGCCGCCGAACTCAGCGACAAGCCCGCTGACGCAAGGGCCGCCCTCAACCAGGCGTGGGCCGGGCTGCAGGCGGCTCGGTTGGACGCGCAGGTGCTTGGCTCGAAGTACGCCGAGGACACCGGCAGCGTCACCTACCGCTACACCTGGCACCTGCCGAAGAACCGGACATGGACCTACGACGGGCAGCTGAACTTGCTCCGCGAGGAGGGCCGGTGGGAGGTCAGATGGAGCGCCACCGGATTGCATCCGCGGCTCGGCGAAAACCAGACCTTCGCGCTGCGCGCTGACCCGCCGCGGCGGGCGTCGGTCAACGAGCGGGGCGGCACCGACGTGCTGGTGCCCGGCAATCTGTACCACTACGCGCTTGACGCGAAGTCGGCAGGCGGCGCGTTGATGCCGACCGCCCGCGCCGTGGTCGACGCGCTGCGGCCGTTCGACAACACGTTGGATCCGCAGCGGCTCGCCGAGCAGGCCAGCTCGTCAAAGGACCCGCTGAGCCTGATCACGCTGCGCCAATCCGATCACGACCGGGTCGGCGGGGCCATCGGGGCCCTGCCCGGTGTTGTGGTCACACCGCAGGCCGCACTGCTGCCGACCGACGACTCGTTCGCGCCCGACATCGTCAACCAGGTCAAGAACGCGGTCGTCGACGAACTCGACGGCCAGGCCGGGTGGCGCGTGGTCACCGTCAACCAGAACGGCGTCGACGTCGACGTGCTCAACGAAGTGCAGGGCGCCCCCGCGCCTTCGGTCAGCATCAGCCTGGATCGGACCGTGCAAAACGCGGCGCAGAACGCCGTCAACACCACCGGCAAGAAGGCCATGATCGTGGCGATCAAGCCATCGACCGGTGAGATCCTTGCCGTCGCGCAGAACGGGGCCGCCGACAGCGAGGGACCGCTCGCCACCACCGGCCTGTACCCGCCAGGGTCGACCTTCAAGATCATCACCGCAGGCGCTGCCATCGACCGCGACATGGCAACACCGAACACGCTTCTCGCTTGCCCTGGCGTGATGGACATCGGCAACCGCACCATCCCCAACTACGGCGGATTCGACCTCGGCACGGTGCCGATGTCGCGCGCGTTCGCCAGTTCGTGCAACACCACCTTCGCCGAACTCGGCAGCAGGATGCCGCCGCGCGGGCTCACGACGGCCGCCGCCCAATACGGGATCGGCCCCGACTACCAGATCGAGGGCATCAACACGGTATCGGGTTCGGTGCCGCCGACCGTGAACCTCGCCGAACGCACCGAGGACGGTTTCGGCCAGGGCAAGGTGCTGGTCAGCCCGTTCGGGATGGCGCTGGCCGCTGCGACCGTCGCGGCCGGGAAAACACCTGTCCCGCAACTGATTGAGGGCCGCCAGACGGTGATCACCGGAGACAGCACACCGATCACGCCCAAAATGCTCGACGCGCTGCGGCCGATGATGCGGCTGGTAGTCACCAACGGCACCGCCAAGGACCTCGACGGTTCGGGTGACGTGCACGGCAAGACCGGCGAGGCCGAATTCAACGGCGGCTCCCATGCGTGGTTCGCCGGATACCGCGGCGACATGGCGTTCGCCGCGCTGATCGTCGGGGGCGGCAGCTCGGAGTACGCGGTGCGGATGCTCAAGGGCATGTTGGGGCAACTGCCGCCCGACTACCTGGCTTGAGTTGTTTGGTGTCAACAATGCTTTGAGGTCTGCACTGGCACGACGACCAATCCGCAAACGCCACTGACGCGCTGATGGCGTCGCGGCCTGAGTAACCTGTCCGCAGAGGGCTATGACTGGTATCAACCATGAATCCGCCATGCGCATCTCCGACGCGGACCGCAACGGCACGCTGCGTCGGCTGCACAACGCCGTCGCACTCGGGCTGATCGACATCGACGAGTTCGAGGAACGCTCGGCGCTGGTGTCGCAGGCCCGTCTGCGCACCGACCTCGACGCCCTCGTCGGCGACCTGCCCGGACCCGGGGCGATCGTCACGTCGGCCGCCGACCGGGTGGAGTTGCGCGGCGTGCTCGGCTCACTCAAGCGCCAGGGGGAGTGGATCGTGCCGACGCGGCTTGCCCTGCACCGGCGGATGGGTTCCGTGGACCTGGACCTCACTCGCGCCCGGTTCGCCGGGCCGATGGTCGTCGTCGAACTCGACATGAAGTTCGGCGGGCTGGAGATCCGGCTGCCCGATGGCGCCAGCGCCTCGATCGACGACGTCGAGGTCATCGTCGGCAGCGCGCATGACCACCGCAAGGACGCCCCAGCTGAGGGCGCGCCGCACGTGATCCTGACGGGCAAGGTGGTGTGCGGATCGGTATCGGTCCGCGGCCCGCGCCGATCGTGGCGGATCGGCCGCGCTACTTGAGCGGCTCGTCGGGCACCCCGTAGCGCTCCTGATACGCGCTCACCTGCTCGCGCACCAGCCCTGCATCGAGCCCGGTGTCCGCCCAGCAGTATCGACTGGCACCGCCGTCACCCGGGTGGGCGGCGAGGTAGCGCCTCATGTTCTGTTCGGCGGCAGGTTCAAGCTCGCGGCCGAGTTCGGCATAAAGCCCCCGGATCGTCGCGAAGGGGTCGCCGATGAAGTCGGCGAACTGCACATCGACCACCCGCTGTGCGGCCAGCGCGTCGCGCAGCTTCATACCGCGCTCGAGGCCAACGACGATCTCCTCACAAGACTGCGTCGCGCATTCGGTGATCGAGCTTTCGTCCGAGGCCAGCAGGCGCAAATGGTGGGTGAGCGCGCTGATCGACGAGATCACGTTCAGCGGGTCGCGGTGGGTCTGCACGATCAGCGCATCGGGGTACTCGGCCACCAGCGCGTCGAGCTGCCACAGATGGGCGGGCGACTTCAGCAGCCACTCACCCGGCACACCAGACTGCAAGTGCTGCAGAAACATTCGGTGAAAGCGGTAGGCTGGTTGGTGGTCGGCGTCATACAGCAGCCACCGGTAGTAGCTGGGCAGCCGGTACTGCACCGAGAAGATCATGCTGCAGAACTGCCCCCGCGGTGATGCGAACACACTCCTGCCCGACCAGCGCCCCCATCGGATGAAACGCCAGCAAGCCAGGGACGATCTGCTCGGACATCTCGATGCTGGCCTGGGTTTCGGCGATCCGCGGGTCGGTGTCGTAGGACTCGGGCTGCGGCAGCGGGTAGGGGTTGTCGACCTCCCACGTCAGCGGTGCCCGAAGCGCGCGATCCTGCGCGAGCAGATCGAACAGGATCGTCGTCCCGGTGCGTGGCTGACCAACGATGAAGATCGGCCGGGTGACCGGTTGGGCCGCGACGTCGGGATTCTCCGTGCGCCACTTGACGATCTGCAGCCGGCTCGTCAGCGGCCGGACGACGTCGTGAACGGCGATCTCGACGCCAAGGTCGTTCAGCCCAGCCTCGAAGACCAGGCCCTCGCACAGCCGTGCCAGCCCGTCGCGCCACATGTCGTCGTCGCCGAAGTCATCGCTACCGGCCAACTCGCACGCTTGCTCGACGAGCCGGTCGGGCTGAAAGTGCTGCGCGTTCACCGCGTCGCCTCGCCGCGACGAACCGTCGTGCGCATGGCCGGCGCATCGGGATTGTCGAGCCATCGCAGCACCACGAAGCCGCGGCGCCGCCCACCGGTGTCCAGCCAATGACCGTGCCCGAAGTCCTTGGCGCCGATGGCGATTCGGGCAATACCGTCGGGGTCTGGGCGAAAGCCCCTGTTGGTGACGGAGCTGCGCCGATGGCGCGGATCGAGGCATTCATGCCAGGTGCTCTCCAGGGTGACGTTCCAGTACCGCGTGTCGGGCGGGCTGAACTCCAGCACCAGCGACTCGTCGGGCTCCAGCGCGAACGTGCCGATCATGTACAGGTTGTCGGGTGTGGTGTCGGCACTTCCCAGTTCGGCGGCCTGCGCGGTCAGCAGCGTGTTCGGCTGAGTCAGCAGCTCGGGTTTGATGGTGCGGTGCAGCGTGGCCAGCTTGACGATCGTCCACGCCATCGCGGTGAACTGTTCGGCCGCCTCGGCGTCCGTGATCGGGCGCAGCGGCTCGGCGTCGACGCATTCGATGTCCATCGACGCGGGTTCGTCGGTGTCCGAGTCGCCGACGTACTCGCGCACCACCATCGATGACGCGTCGGGCGGGATCGGGACCCACTGCGCGGCGCCCAGGATGTCCGCAGACGGTTCGGTTGCCGACAGCACCACCGCGAACGGCCCGGAGCTGCACTTGAGGTCGGTGTCGCTGAGGTAGCCGGCCATCCGTCGCGGTGTCAGGCCCGCGCCCGCGAGCACCTGGAATCCGAGGTACGCGCTGCTGCCGCGGGTTCCGGTGACTCGGTAGGTCCGGTCGCCGCGGATCATGGCGAGCAGATATCGGCCGTCCGGGTTGGGGCCCCCGATCATCCTGGCCTCCGAGCACATGTCGAAGAAGCGGGGTCGTTCCGCGTCTGCCTCGACGGACAGCTCCGTGCACAGGCCGGTCACCTTGGCGATGACGCGCAGGCCCTCCGCCAGTTCGCGTTCATCGGACGCGTCATCGACCACCGTCTGGGTGACGTCGGCCAGTACCTGCTGCACGAATCGCCAGGCTTCGAGCGTTCTCGGCGCCCAATCGTTGCCAATCTTGTCCATGATGAGACATAGTCTCACCATGGACGTCGTCTCACGGCAGAATTCGCCGGAAAGCCTGACCGTACGCAAACAGAAGGCCACCCGCGCCAGAATCGCCGCGGCGGCGGCCCAGTCCGTCGCCCAGAAAGGCCTGGCAGGCGCCACCATTGAGCAGATCGCGCGCGCCGCGGAGATCGGGCGCGCGACCTTCTTCCGGTACTTCAGCTCAAAGGAGCACGCCGTCGCCGAGGGAATGACGACGCACTGGCTGGACTTGATCACGGCGGCAATCGCCCGGCAGCCTGCCGAGTTGTCGGCCAGTGACGCCGTGCTCGCCGCGTTCGAAGGCCTCGGCGACGGCTTCGACGCGATCAGCGGCCAGGTGCGCGAACTCGCGACGCTGACCCGGTCATCCCCGGTGCTCAGCGCGTGGACGCTGCAGATCTACCTCCGTTACGAGGAGGCCATCGCGGCCCTGGTGGCCCCCCGACTCGGCGACCCGGCGCCCGAGGACCCGCGACCACGGCTGCTCGGCGCGCTGGCCATGGCGTCGACACGGATCGCTCTCGACGACTGGCTGCTCCACGGTGGTTCGCTGCCGGTGCGGGTGCGCACCGCGCTGTCGTCCGTGCACATCGGCTGATCAGCGTTTGAACAGCTGCGAACCGGTGCGGACCAGCCGCTCCCAGCCGCTTGGGCGGCCGACCAGCTTGAGCACCAACGGAGCGGAGTCGAAGTACGAAACCCGCTCGGCGATCAGGCCGTTGGTGAACGTGAAGCGGTCGACCGCGTCCCACCCGATCGGCTTGCCGCCATACGTTCCGCTCAGGGTGAATTCGATGAACACCTCCTGCTTGCCATGGCCGACGCGGTGCACGTCGGCGTGCAGGTCGGGCACGAGCGCGAACAGGCGTTGAAACGACTCGCGGCAGGCCTGCTTACCGCGCAGCGTGCCCATCATGGGCTGGATCAGCATGATGTCGTCGCTCCACAGCGCCTCATGCTTGGCCAGGTCCGGTGTGCTCCAGGTCTCGGCGAACCGTTCGGCGAACCCGGACGCGAACTCCTCGTCAACCTCATCGATGGTCATAGCACCAGAATCTAGCGAGCCGGTCCGACTATTCTGGCGCCATGCCTGTTCGCACCGCCCTTCGCCCCGGGGTGCCGTCTTCGACGCTGCCGGTGCCCCGCTCGATCGCGCCTCCGGAGTACGCGTGGCGGCCGACCGCCAAGGAGGGCAGCGAGCCGTGGGTGCAGACGCCCGAGGTGATCGAGAAGATGCGTGTCGCCGGCCGCATCGCGGCGGGCGCGCTGGCCGAGGCAGGCAAGGCCGTCGCCCCCGGTGTGACCACCGATGAGCTGGACCGCATCGCCCACGCGTACATGATCGACCACGGTGCCTACCCGTCGACGCTGGGCTACAAGGGCTTCCCCAAGTCCTGCTGCACGTCGCTGAACGAGATCATCTGCCACGGCATCCCCGACGATACGGTGATCGAGGACGGCGACATCGTCAACATCGACGTCACCGCCTATCTCGACGGCGTGCACGGCGACACCAACGCCACCTTCTTGGCCGGCGACGTGTCCGAGGAGCACCGCCTGCTCGTCGAGCGCACCCACGAGGCCACCATGCGCGCGATCAAGGCCGTCAAACCGGGACGCGCCCTGTCGATCGTCGGCCGGGTCATCGAATCGTATGCAAACCGCTTCGGCTACAACGTCGTTCGCGATTTCACCGGACACGGCATCGGCACCACCTTCCACAACGGGTTGGTGGTGCTGCACTACGACCAACCAGCCGTGGACACCGTGCTGGAGCCGGGCATGACATTCACCATCGAGCCGATGATCAACCTCGGCGCGCTGGACTACGAGGTCTGGGACGACGGTTGGACCGTCGCCACCGTCGACAAGAAGTGGACGGCGCAGTTCGAGCACACGCTGGTGGTCACAGAGGACGGCGCAGACATCCTGACCCTGGTTCCGTAACTTGCGCGAGCAGACACAAAACTGCCCTATTGGCGGTTCAAATGGGCACTTTTGCGTCTGCTCGCGAGAAAGGTGACCACGTGAGCGGCGCGCTG
>JAOPVX010000446.1 GCA_025965975.1 Mycobacterium sp.
TCACCACCCAGCCGCTGGACTACCCGGAGGACAAGACCGAGTTGTCGCGTGCGATCGAGTGGATGGAGTGCGACAAGATCCTGCTGTACAGCTCGGACTACCCGCACTGGACGTTCGACGACCCGCGCTGGCTGGTCAAGCACCTGCCCGAGCACGCCCGCGAAAATGTAATGTTCCGCAATGGCATCCAGACGTACAAGCTGCCGGATACCGTTCCGGTCCTCGAGGGCCAAGTTCGGGTGTTCTGAGGGTGACAGAGGAGACCAAATCGCCCCGGCTGGCGCAGGGGCGTGAGCATGTCGTCGCCACGGTCGACGAGATTCCTTCCGGCACACACAAATTGGTGCCGATCGGGCGCCACGGTGTCGGCGTTTACAACGTGAACGGCATGTTCTACGCCATCGCGAACTACTGTCCGCACGAAGGTGGCCCGCTGTGTACGGGCAGAGTGAGAGGGCGCAACATCGTGGACGAGAACGTGCCAGGGGACGCAGTCATGGTTCGCGATCTGGAGTTCGTCTACTGCCCCTGGCACCAATGGGGTTTCGAACTCGCGACCGGGACCACCGCCGTCAAACCCGAGTGGAGCATCCGCACCTATCCCGTCCGGGTCGTCGGCAACGATGTGCTGGTGACGGCGTGACCACCACCGAGTCGGTCGGGCCGGCACTCAGCCGCGGCGAGAAGTCCATCGAGGTCAACGGTGGCAACGTCGTGTACGAAATCCTCGGCAAAAAGGGCGATTTCATCACCCTGACCCCCGGAGGTAGGTACAGCAAGGACATCGAGGGCCTGCGCCCGTTGGCCGAGGAATTGGTCAAGGGCGGCTACCGCGTGCTGCTGTGGGACCGACCCAACTGCGGGAAGTCCGACCTGCAGTTCTACGGGCAGAGCGAATCCCACATGCGGGCCGAGACGCTGCATGCGCTGATCACCGAGCTCGACATCGGGCCGTGCATCATCGCGGGCGGCTCGGGCGGTGCCAGGGACTCGATGCTGACCACGATGCTCTACCCCGAGATCGTCAAGAAGCTGGTGGTGTGGAACATCGTCGGCGGGGTGTATGGCTCGTTCGTACTTGGCTCGTACTACATCGTGCCAAGCATCCTGGCGGTCCGCGGCCTCGGCATCAAAGGACTGCTGCGCGTGGATGAGTGGAAGCAGCGCATCGCCGAGAACCCGGCCAACAAGGACCGCGTCCTGGCGCTCGACGGCGACGAGTTCCTCAAAGTGATGCTGCGCTGGCTCAACGCCTTCGTCTCCAAGCCCGGCCAGACCATTCCCGGCGTGCCCGACGAGATGTTCGACAACATCAAGGTGCCCACGCTGATCATTCGCGGCGGTGAAAACGACTGGGACCACCCGAAGCGGACCTCGCTCGAGGTGAACTGCCTCATCAAGGGTTCCGAGCTGATCGACCCGCCATGGCCCGAGGATGCATGGGAGCGTGCCGGAGAGGACAGGGCGACGGGCAAGGTCAAGCGGTTCAACATGTTCGACACCTGGGTGCAGGCCGCGCCGGCGATCCTGAAATTCCTGGACGGCTGAGCGCTTGCGCGAAGAAGAGACGGTGGCGATGTCGCTACGTCGTGCGGATGTGCACCTCGCAGTTGAGCGACGCCTCGAGCGCTGTGTGGATGCGGCTCTCAGGGATGCGTTCCAGGTCGGCCTTGCCCAGCGTCACGTGGACCACATCCAAGCCATCGTCGCCGGGCGAACGGGTGATCTCTCCGGTGAGGCCGAAGCCGGCCAGCACGCCGTGTGCGTCGTCGTCGGTGCCTCTGCTGAGGTACGTCAGCACGCCAGGCTCCGGTTCAGTGCCGAACGCCTTGGCGCACAAGGCAATCGCCCTGGATTTCACATCCTCGGGTGCGATGCCGGTCATCAGTATTTCGACTTCACTGCGGCCGGCGGGTATGGCGGCGAGGTTGTTGTCGAGCACCTCGATGCCGTCCGCGGTCGCGAGATCGCGGAGGTTGGCCATGCCGTCGGTTAACTGCGCCGCCGTTAGCTGGCCGGACGGGTCCACCCGGACGCGCACCACCGCGGTTCTCACGCCCGCAAGCCTATCCGCGGGCGGTGCACGGTCATGACAACCACCACCGCTCTTACCGTCGCCGCCTGGCCGGGCATCCAGCCGCGCCTGCTGCGGCATGGTGACGAGGCCTACGCCGAGTACCGCAAGCAGGGCGGCTATCACCCGCTCGACGATGCGGATCACCTGCTCGGCGAGGTTGATCTTTCCAGGCTCCTCGGGCGTGGCGGTGCCGCGTTCCCGCTGGCGGTCAAGCTGCGCGCCGTTCGCGACAACCGACGTCGTTGCGGCGGTGCGGTTGTCGTCGCCAACGGCGAGGAGGGCGAGCCGGCGTCGATCAAGGACCGCTGGCTGCTTCGGTACCGCCCGCACCTGGTACTCGACGGCCTTCGGCTGGCGGCCCAGATTGTCCAGGCCGAGCGCGCCCACGTATACGTCTCCGATTCGCACGCCGCCGAGGTCGTCGAGACAGCGCTGGCCGAGCTCGACGCCGCGACGCTCGCTGGCCTCAGCGTCAGCTTGGTGACCGTCGCCCCCGGCTACGTGGCCGGTGAGGAGACCGCTGCCGTTCGTGTGCTCAACGGCGGTCCTGCCAAACCCACGGACAAACCCCCGCGCCCGTTCGAGCAGGGCGTGGCGGGCATGCCAACGCTGGTGAGCAACGTCGAGACGCTGGCCAACCTGCCGTTCCTGCAGCGACACGGCTCGGCGGCCTTCCGTGCGCACGGCACCTCGGCGTCGCCGGGCACGTTCCTCGCGACGATCACCGGGGCCGCGCGGCCACCTGCGCTGTACGAGCTTCCGCACGGGGTGGCATTCACCGATCTGCTGAGCCTGCATGGTGTACCCGCCGATCGGGTGCGCGGCGTGCTGATGGGCGGCTACTTCGCCGGCCTGATCAATCGCGACATGCTCGACGCGACCCTCGACCACGAGAGCGTGCGTCGGCTGGGCAGCGGCCTCGGATGCGGCGCGATCGCCATCCTCACCGACGACTGCCCGGTCGCCGTCGCCGCGTCGGTGATGGCGTACTACGACCGCGAGAACGCCGGGCAGTGCGGCTCGTGCTTCAACGGCACGGCGGCGATGTCGGCGGTCACCGAGGCGCTGCGCGACGGCGTAGCGACGCAGGACGACCTCGCGCGGTTGGAACGCTGGTCAGTCATGCTGCGTGGGCGTGGCGCCTGCGCGACGCTGGACGGCGCCACCAACCTCGCAGCGAGCCTGCTGATTCAGTTTCCGCAGCTGGTCGCGCGTCATCTGCAAAACGGTTGCGAGACATGCCATGCCGGCGCGTTCAGCGCGGTGCGCCCCTACGAAGTGGAGGCGGTGATGACGGCGTGAGGATCAAACTCGACCGCACGATGTGCGACGGCTTCGGAGCCTGCGCACGGCACGCGCCGGAATATTTCTCGCTCGATGACTGGGGATATGCGTCGCTGGAAGGCAACGGCGCGATTCCCGAACAGGATCGTGACGCGGTCATGCGCGCGCTCCTTGACTGCCCCGTGCACGCGATCATCGAGTTGAGCGACTCCCCTGCCGCCGCGCCGCAGGACGCGAGGAGCTGACGTGGACAAACCGGGCCGCCCGCTGCCTCAAGTAACCCCGCAGAACGAGTTCTTCTGGACCGCAGGCGGCGACGGTGTGCTGCGCATCCAGGAATGCCTGGACTGCACCGCCCTCATCCATCCGCCACAACCGATATGCCGCTACTGCCGCAGCCACAACATGGGCGTGCGCGACGTCTCCGGCAACGCCACGCTGAGCGCGTTCACGGTCAACCACCGGTTCGGATTCCCCGACCTCCCCCCGCCATACGTGGTGGCTCAGGTGGCCGTCGCCGAGGATCCACGAGTTCGGTTGACCACCAACATCGTCGAATGCGAACCCGACGAGCTCGAATTGGGCCAGAGTCTCGAGGTCGCCTTCGAGAAGATCCAGGACGAGGCCGGAGTCGTCTGGCTGCCCCTCTTTCGGCCGACCGTCGAGGAGAAGTCCTGGGCAGCGCCCGCCGACGAGATCGCGCCGGAGGAATTCGGCCGATACGTCCGGCCACCGCTGACAACCGAGAAGTTCGAGGACAAGTCCGCGATCACCGGCATCGGCGCCTCCCGGCTCGGGCGCAGGCTGATGGTCCCGCCGCTGTCGCTGACCATCGAGGCGTGCGAAGCCGCGGTCGCCGACGCGGGGCTGACATTCGACGACATCGACGGGCTCTCAACGTATCCGGGGCTCGACATCGCCGGCATGGGCGAGGGCGGTGTCAGCGCTCTTGAGGGAGCGCTCGGGCTGCGCCCGACTTGGATCAACGGCGGCATGGACACTTTTGGTCCCGGCGGCTCGGTCATCGCGGCGATGATGGCCGTCGCCACCGGAATGGCCCGCCACGTGCTGTGCTTCCGCACGCTCTGGGAGGCGACGTTCCACCAGATGATGAAGGAGGGCAGGATGTCCCCGCCAGGGGGCTCCCGAACCTCGAGCTGGCAGATGCCGTTCGGCGCGACTTCGGCGGCCCATATCCTGGCGCTCAACGCGCAGCGCCACTTTCACCGCTACGGCACCACGAGGGAAACCCTCGGGTGGATCGCGCTGAACCAACGTGCGAACGCCGCGTTGAATCCGACGGCCATCTACCGCGACCCGATGACCATGGATGACTATCTGAACGCCAGGATGATCACCACGCCGTTCGGACTCTACGACTGCGATGTGCCATGCGACGGCGCCATCGCGGTCATCGTCTCGGCGGTCGACGTCGCCCGCGATATGCCCAAGGCGCCCGTCTTGATCGAGGCTGTTGGCACTCAGATCATCGAGCGCACCGACTGGGACCAGACCACGATGACCCACGAACCGCAGGTGTTGGGCCAGTCAGCACATCTGTGGACCCGGACATCGTTGCGGCCCAAGGATGTCGATGTTGCCGAGCTGTATGACGGCTTTTCCTTCAACTGCCTGTCCTGGCTGGAGGCGCTCGGCTTCTGCGGCATCGGTGAGGCAAAGGACTTCCTCGACGGCGGCAGGGCCATTGCCCGCGACGGCGTGATTCCGCTGAACACCCACGGCGGCCAGCTCTCGCACGGCCGAACCCACGGCATGGGCCTCATTCACGAGGCGGTGACCCAGTTGCGCGGCGAGGCAGGCGAGCGGCAGGTCGCCGACGCCCGAGTCGCGGTGGTCAGCAGTGGCGGTCTCACCCCTAGCGGTGTCCTGCTGCTGCGGACGGACACATGAGCGGCACCGATCCACTGTCTGATGTCGCCGCCGGGGCGGCTCCACTGTCTGATGTCGCCGCCGGGGCGGCTCCACTGTCTGATGTCGCCGCCGGGGCGGCTCCGCGGTCTGATGTCGCCGCCGGGGCGGCTCCGCGGTCTGATGTCGCCGCCGGGGCGGCTCCGCGCCCGCGCGTCGTCCTCGTGGACGGCGTGCCGATGTCAGGCCTGATGGCCGCGGCGGCCGATCCGCGGGGCGTCGTCGTCGCGTTCCACGGGGGTGCCAGCACCGCAGCGTATTTCGACTGTCCCGGCCATCCGCGGTTGTCGCTGTTGCGCGCGGGCGCCGCGCTCGGATACACCGTGATAGCGCTGGACCGGCCGGGTTACGGGGCCTCGGCTCCCTATCCCGATGCGATGCAACGTCCAGAACAACGTGTTGCGCTGGCTTATGGAGCGGTCGACAAGATCCTCGGATCCAACCCGCGCGGTACCGGGCTGTTTCTGCTTGCCCATTCCGCCGGCTGCGAACTGGCGGTGCGGATGGCCGCCGACGAAACGGCCGAACAGGCGGCCCTGTTTGGCCTTGAATTGGCCGGTACCGGATTGCAGTACGCCGACGCCGCCAACGAAATCCTGAAGACCGCGACTGCCACCACCCGGCCGGTCGGACTGCGTGAGCTGCTCTGGCAGCCCGCGCACCTGTATCCGGCCGAGGTGCTCTCCGGGATCACGAACTCGTCGACGGGCGCACTCTATGAGGCCACGATGGTCAAAGACTGGGCACGGCAGGACTTTCCGGCGCTCGCGGGAGAGGTGCGTGTCCCCGTGCAGTTCAGCGTCGCCGAACACGAACGAGTGTGGAAGTCCGACCCAGAAGCGCTTGCGGAGATCGCCGCCATGTTCACCGGATCGCCGCGCTTCGTGATCAACGAACAAGTCGATGCCGGCCACAACCTCAGCCTTTCGGTCAACGCCGCGGCGTACCACATGAGGGTGCTCTCGTTCGTCGAAGAATGTGCGACCGCGCGAGAGCGCGCACGTGCAGAAGCGGAATTGGAGGCGGGTTGATGCGCGTCGGATTCATCGGACTGGGCAGCCAGGGTGGCCCCATGGCGTGGCGGATCGTCGAAGGCGGCTACGAGACGACTTTGTGGGCACGTCGGCAAGCCAGCCTCGAACCGTACGCGGACACGGCTGCGAAGACGGCGGGATCACCGGCCGAACTGGCGGCGGCCAGCGACCTCGTCTGCCTGTGCGTGGTCGGCGACGACGACGTCCGGGAGGTGCTCGATGGCGAAACCGGGGTGCTGGCCGGATTGGCGCCCGGTGGGATCGTCGCCATCCACAGCACCGTGCATCCCGATACGTGCCGTGATATCGCCACGTTGTCTGCCTCACAGGGTGTTTCGGTGATCGACGCACCGGTGAGCGGCGGCGCGCCCGCCGTGGAAGAAGGCAAGCTCCTTGTCATGGTCGGCGGCGACGAAGACGTCGTCGAGCGGTGCCGCCCGGTGTTCGGCACCTATGCAGACCCGATCGTCTATCTCGGTCCGCTCGGCAGCGGCCAGGTCGCCAAGATCCTGAACAACCTGTTGTTCAGTGCCAACCTCGGCAGTGCGATCAGCACCCTCGAGTTGGGCGAGTCCCTCGGTGTCCCCCGCGACCGGCTCTGCGCGGTCCTCAACGGCGGATCCGCTATCAGCAAGGCGCTCGCCAGCATCGCGGTCTTCGGGGGAACATTGGAGGGGCTCGCACCGATCGCCGGCGCACTGCTGCAGAAAGACGTCCGCCACGCAGCGAGCCTGGCCGCCAGCGCATCGGCACCCGAGGGTGCCGTATTCGACGCGGCCGACGCCGCCTTGAAGTCGATGGATCACCCGCGATGACTCGGGTCGGGTTCGTCGGCGCAGGGCGCATGGGCGGGCCCATGGTGCGTCGCCTTGTCGAGGCCGGCCATGAGGTGCGCGCGCTCGGGAGATCTGTCGAAAAGCGGCGGGGTGTGGGTGAACTCGGCGCGCAGCCGGTAACCGACTTGGCCGACGTCGGTGCCGAGGCCGACGTCGTCGTCGTCTGCGTATTCACCGACGAGCAGGTCCAGCAGGTCTGCTTGGAGAGTGTTCTGCTGTCCACGATGCGACGCAAAGCGGTGCTCGTCATCCACACCACGGGTAGCCCCCGCACCGCCGAGAGCATCGCCGCCCAAGCCGGGTCGCACGGCGTCGACGTGATCGACGCGCCGGTCAGCGGAGGTCCACACGACATCGCCGCGGGCCAGGTCACGCTGTTTGTTGGCGGGTCCGATGACGCTGTCGAACGCGCCCGCCCCGTGCTCGCCGGCTACGGTGATCCGATTCTTCACGTTGGCCCGATCGGTGCGGGCCAGGGCGTCAAGCTGGTCAACAACACGCTGTTCGCCGCGCAGATCGGGCTGCTGCACGAGGCCGTGCGGATCGGTGACCGCCTTGGCGTCGACGAGCGCCGGCTGCTTGACGCGATCGGTCACGGCAGCGCGGCAAGCCGGGTAGCGAGCATCGTCGCTGCCCGTGGTTCCGTCAACGCGTTCATCGACATGGTCGGTGAATTTGTCGGCAAGGACGTGGCCGTGGTGCGAAAGACCGCGGCCGAACTCGGCAGCGATCTCGGGCTTCTCGACGACGTGATCAACGCGGGGTTTCAGGGGTAATCCATGAAATGCACCGCAATACTTAGGCCATTTCAGCGTATCTGGATGGCTGAACTGTTAGCGTTACAGTTAGAGCGTCTCTCGTAACGCTTCCGGCAATCGGCCCGCCGTGAAGGAGGAGTCCATGACCAAGCCCAAAGTGGTGTTCAGCCCGGTCTCGCAGGAGTTCTTCGAGAACCCGTACGAGATCTACGCACGAATGCGCGACGACGCACCGCTGTACTACGACGCGGAGGAGGACTTCTACGCGCTGACCCGGCACGAGGACGTGGCCGCCGCGTTCAAGGACCACGAGTCGTTCTCGTCTGCCCGCGGCTGCGACCTGAGCATGGTGCGCACCGGGGAGGTGCCCCAGAAGTCGATCATTTTCATGGACCCGCCCGACCACCGCCACATGCGCAGCCTGCTCAACAAGGCCTTCACACCGCGTGCCATCCAGTCGCAGAAGGAAACCGTCACTGAGCTGGTCGAGCACTATTTGGCCAAGGCGGATCCGGACAACTTCGACGTCGTGCAGGACTTCTCCGGCCCGTTCCCGGTGGAGGTCATTACCCGGATGGCGGGCGTGCCCGAGGACTTCCGCCAGCAGGTGCGGCACTGGATCGACAAGAGCCTGCATCGCAAGCCGGGACAGATCGATCTGGACGACGACAACATGGCGGCCAACCTCGACTCGGCGATGTACTACTACGGCCTCGTCCAGGAGCGAAGGACGAACCCGCAGGACGACATGATCAGCCGGCTCATCGCCGCGGAGATCCCCGGCGACAACGGCGAAATGCGCCAGCTCGATGACATTGAGATCACCGGATTCACCACGCTTTTGGGCGGCGCTGGCGCGGAGACGGTCACCAAGCTCGTCGGCAGCGCCGTGGTGGAGTTCGCCCGACACCCTGACCAGTGGCAGAAGCTCCTCGACGACCGCAGCAAAATCCCGGACGCGGTCGAGGAATTGTTGCGCTACGTCGGCCCGGTCCAGTACAACGTCCGCTACAGCGTCAAAGAGGTGGAGGTGCCCAGCGGCACGATCCCCGCGAACAAGCCGGTCTTCCTCATGGGCGCCGCGGCCAACCGCGATCCCCGAGCCTTCGACGACGCCGAGACATTCGACATCGAGCGGGACCGCGGGCAGGCGCAGAATCTCGGACTCGGCTACGGCATCCACAGTTGTCTCGGCGCCGCGCTGGCCCGGATGGAGAGCGCGAGCGCGCTGGATCACCTGCTCGACTTCATGCCGCGCTACGAGGTCGACTTCGATGGCCTAAAGCGCGTCAACATGCAGAATGTGGCAGGCTACCAGAACGTGCCGGTGAAAGTTTTGCGATGAGCGCTTGCGCGAAGAGCCGAGGATACCGATGAGCGCTTGCGCGAAGAGCCGAGGATACCGATGAGCGCTTGCGCGAAGAGCCGAGGTCACCGATGAGCAAGGTTGAAGTCGACTTCGGCCTGTGTGAGAGCAACGGGGTGTGCATGGGAATCATCCCTGAGGTGTTCGATCTCGACGACCAGGATTACCTCCACATCCTGCAGGACGAAGTCACCCCGGAGAACGAGCACAAGATCCGCGAAGCGGTTCGCAAGTGCCCGCGGCAGGCGATCGCGATTCGCGACGAGTGACGCGGGCCTAGATGCGATTCGTCTTCGTACACGGCGGTTTTCACGCCGCGTGGTGCTGGAGTCACACCATCGCAGAGCTGGCGAAGCTCGGCCATGACGGCGTCGCCGTCGACCTTCCCGGGCACGGGGCACACGTCGACGAGGAATCGACGCTGGCCAACCGGCGCGATGCGATCGTCTCGGTGCTGCAGCCCGGCGACGTCCTCGTCGGTCACTCCGGCGGCGGGTTCGACGCGACGCTGGCCGCCGACGCCGCTGCCGATCTGTCAGCCACATCACCTACGTGGCGGCCGCGCTGCCCCGCGAGGGCCGCACCTACCCAGAGGCGATGCCGATGCGGGATTCCGAAGGAAGGCGAGTTGGACGCCGACGTCGGAGACATGTTGGCCTACTTGCATTTCGACGACGACGGTGCAATGTGGTTCGCCGACTTCGACGGTGCGTGGAAGTACTTCGACCATGACTGCGACGAGGCCACCGCGCGCTGGGCGTTCGAGCGTCTCGACCCGAGCGCTTCGGCGACACCACGGTGACACCGGTGTCGGTTTCGCGATTCTGGGCTGCCGATCTCCCCCGCAGCTTCATCCGCTGCCTGCAGGATCGGTCGATGCCGCGATGGCTGGCCGACACCATTACTCGCCGCCTCGGGGTCGAGCAGCTGACCATCGACGCGTCACATTCGCCGTTCCTCAGCCGCCCAAAGGAACTCGCCGAGTTGCTGGTTCACGCCACGACGACCAAGCCAACCGGCCCGCTCGTCCCCGACTAGACCCGCGAGCCGGGCGCTCAGAAACCGGAGATGATCACGCCGTTGCAGTCGGCGGCGGCTTGGCGCAGCTTGGCGGCCTTCTGGTAGGCCTCGGACTCGTACCAAGCGCGGGCGGCTTCCACCGACTCGAACTCAAGGACGACGGTCTGGCCGCCGGGCCACGATCCCTCGATCACCTGTGGCTTCTGGTCGACGGACACGATCGTGGCGCCGTCCATCGCCTTCATGGCCAGCTTGCCGTACTCGGCCATACCGGCCGGGTCCTTGACGTCCTCGGTGAGGATGACGTATCCCTTTTTCCTGGCCGCCGCGGTCATCGAATCTCCTTGGCTAGTCGTCGATTTGGCTGATCGCCTGCTCTGGGCAGTTGTCGATGGCTTCCTGCGCCGCGCCCTCTAGGCCCGCTGGGACCTTGGACGGATCGGCGACGGCGTACCCGTCGTCGGTCAAGTTGAACACTTCTGGGCACAGCGTCAGGCACATGCCGTGGCCACGACAGCGTTGATCGTCGACCGTCACCTTCATGACTTGCCGCCGGCGAGGTCGAATTCGAGATGCAGCTCGGTAAGCCCACGCAGGATGTAGGTCGGAATGTATTGATAGCGGCGGTTATCCGCAGGGCCGTGCTTACTTTCCGAAATCCTGATGTCGGTTGTGCGATCCAGCAGCCGCTCGAGCCCGACCCGAGTTTCGGCGCGGGCCAGTGGTGCGCCGGGGCAGCTGTGGATGCCGCGACCGAAGGCGAGGTGCTGGCGGGCGTTCTTGCGGTCGGGGTCGAAGGTATCCGGGTCCTCGAAGCGGCGCGGGTCCCGGTTCGCCGCCCCGTTGACGACCATCAACGTGCAGCCCGCGGCAACGGCTTCGTCGCCGACGGTGGTCGGCACCCTTGACAACCGGAAGTCGCCCTTCACCGGGCTCTCGATGCGCAGGCATTCCTCGATGAAGTTCGGGAGGAGGCTGCGGTCCTCGCGCAGCTTCCGCTGGATGTCAGGACGGTCCCCGATTACCTTCAACGCGGTGCCGAGCAGCCGCACGGTCGTTTCTTGTCCGGCCGAGAAGACGTTGGTGGCCACCCGCACGACGTCTCCGACCTCGGGCATGGTCCCGTCCGGGAACGTCGCCGTTGCCAGCCCGCTCAGCACATCGTCACGAGGTTCGCGCCGACGGTCTTGCACATACGTTGCGAAGACCTCGTAGAGGTACTCCAGCGGGGTCTTGGTCAGCGTCTTGTCGGCGTTGCCGAGACCGCCCCCGTGGGTGCCGCGCGCAAGCCGCTCGATGAGCTCATCGCGGTCCTCGTCGGGGACGCCGAGCAGGTCGGCGATGACGCGCAATGTGAACGGACCGGCGAAGCCCTTGATGAACTCGCCTTCACCTGGAGCCAGGAGGGTGTCAAGGATGTCGTCGGCGAGCTGCCACATCGCGTCCTCGTTCTCCTTGAGGCGCTTGGGCGTGATCAGCCGCATCAAGAGTGCGCGGTGATTCGTGTGAGTCGGCGGGTCGAGGGTCGGCAACTGGTCGCTGAATGGAATCTCGTCGCGGTGCTTCTCGATCAGTTCGGTGACGTCGTCACCTTCCAGCGGGACGGGGAAGCCGGGGAACGGTCCGGTGACGGAAATGCAGGACGAGAACGTCTGCTCGTCGTTGTACACATCGACGGCCTCCTGCCAGCCCGTCACCATCGTGACGCCGTAGTGATCCTCCCGGCTGACCGGGCACTTGCTGCGAAGTGCCTCGTAGAACGTGTACGGATCGTCCACCAGCCGACCGTCCCTGAAGAAATCGACCGAGGTGACGTCCTCCGCCATGTGCTGCTCCGTTTCACCGATCTCGGATCACGAGAATGTGCCTCTCATTCTTGAGTATTACATTTCCACAGCGGCCCTCCGGCGTCAACGAGGGGGTCGGTCACGGCAGCACGAGGCGCAGCTCCTCCCACCCCCTGACCGTTGACGTCGGCGCCAGCCGTGCGGTGTCGTAGTCGATGTCCCAATCCGGCCAGCGGTTGAGCAGCTCGTCAAGCGCGACCCCGCCCTCAAGGCGCGCCAGGTTCGCCCCGAGGCAGTAGTGCACGCCCTTTCCGAAGGTGATGTGCGAGATGTTGTCGCGACGGACGTTGAACGCGTCCGGATCCTGGTATCGGCGGGGGTCGCGGTTGGCGGCGCCGAATAACAGCAGCATGGCGCTTCCTGCAGGCACTGTGGTGCCGTAGCACTCGAAGTCCCGCGCTATCCACCTTGCGACGTGGGGGCCCGTCGGTTCGAAGCGCAGGGTCTCGTCGACGGCGCGCGTCAACAGGCTGCGGTCCTCGACGACCTCCCGACGCTGGTCGGGATGTTCGGCAAGGACCTTCGCCAGCCATCCGATCAGCCTGCCGGTCGTCTCGTTGCCTGCGCCGGCGACGACCTGGGTGTAGTGCAGCACCTCCTTGCGGGTCAGTTTCCGGTTCAACCCGTTCTCGTCTTCGAACTCGACATTGAGCAGCGCGGTCATCAGATCGTCTGACGGGTTCTTGGCGCGCCAATCGACGTAGTCGGCGTAGATCCGGCCGTCGGCGATCGCGTCGGCGTCCACCACCTTCATCGGTGTGCCGGGTTTCGTGCGCAGGTTCGCGTCGTTGGCGTCGCGGACCTCGATCTGGTTCTCTTCGGGAATTCCCAGCAGCATCCCGATGACTCGCATCGGCATCATCGACGCGAGTTCGGCGATGATGTCGAAACCGTCAGAGCCGACGTGAGGGTCAAGGCAGCGCGCACAGTATTGCCGGATCTGGTCCTCGATGGCGGCCATCCGGCGCGGGGTGAAGACCCGAGACATCAGGCCCCGCAACATGGTGTGCATGGGAGGGTCCTCGAACATCATCACGCCGGGAGGCATCTCGAATTTCGACTTGACCAGTTCGAGGATGTCGCTTCGGCTGTTGGAGAAAGTCTGCCAGTCGCCCAGTGCCCTCTCCACATCGGCGTGCCGCGAGATCGCCCAGAAGTCGTAGCGCTCGTTGTAGTAGAGCGGCGCCTCGTCCCGCAGCCGGGCGTAGACCGGATACGGGTTGGCCACGATGTCGATGTCATAGGGGTCGTAATAGACGTCAGTGCTTTCCTTCGTCGTCATTAATTCCTCCCGCCCTTCAGTGTCAGTCAGTGTCAGCGAATTCCGGCTTCCGCGCGCCACTCATCGAGGACGCGCTGCTTTTGCTCGCCGATCACCTGGTTGAGATGGGATGCTTTCGCCCATCCGTAATAGGCACCGAAATGCAATGCCACTTCATCCATTTCGTCGAACGAGACGTCACGGCTCTTCAGCGCGGCATAGACATGGCTGATGATCGGAATCGGGGCGTCCTGGAACGCCACGCACGCCACGGTCACCAGTCGACGTTCCTTCATCCCTAGTCCTGGTCGCAGCCACATCTCGCCGAAGACGAAGTTCAGAATGCCAGCGCCTGAATACGGGTTGTCTCGTATCGGCGCGAACGGTATGCAGTTGATGTCCTTGAACGATTGTTCTCCGGTCAACAGCCGGCTCTCCGGGTCGCTCGGCGTAACAAGGGGCAACAGCGGTTCGGGCGGTGGAACGGTCTGCGAGCGCTCGCGGTGTATGCGGTCCCACTGCTCGTCGACCACGATGTTGAATCGAGATGCCTTCGGCCAGCCGCTATACACCGCGAAATGCAATACCGTTTCCCGCATTTCGGTGATCGTGACATCACCGCTGTTCAACGCCGCGTACACGTGATCCTTTAGAGGTCCGTCAGCGTCGGCCGCCGCCACGCAGGGAAGCGTGACGAACCGGCGATCCCGTCTGCTCAGAGTCGGACGCGACCACACCTCCGCGAACACGAAGTCGATCAGGCCGTTCGCCGTCGCCGGGCTGGAATCCTGCGGCGCGGGGAATGTCATTACGTCCGCGAATGCGCGCCTGCCGCGCTCCGAACGCGAGGTCATCGCAGCGTCACCCCCGCGTCGACCTTGAATTCCAGGCCGGTCACATATCGGGACTCGTCGGAAACCAGGAACAGCACCGCGTTGCTTATATCGATCGCTTCGGCCATGACTGTCGGCAAGGCGTTCAGGAATATCGGCACCAGATCCGGGCGTCCTTCGCCGAGTAGCCCGTGCAGGGAGTCCGGCCGCATGCCCGTCTCTACGCCGGTTGGATGAACCGTGTTGACCCGAACGTTCTGTGCGGCAAGCTCGTTGGCCAGCGCCCGGCTCAGGCCGACCACACCATGTTTGGACGCGGTGTACGGCAGGTGCAACGGCGTGCCCTTGAGGCCGGCCGTCGAGCTGATGTTGACCAGGCTGCCGCCACCTTCCACTAGATGCGGAAGCGCGGCGGCGCACGTGTTCCAGGTTCCGATGAGGTTGACGTCCAGCACAGTTCGCCACTGTTTCTGCGTCGTCTTGTCCCAGGTACCCACCGTCAGCACACCGGCATTGGCCACCGCCGCGTCCAACCCACCCAGCTGGGCAACGCCGTCATCGACAGCCGCCGCCAACGCCGCCGTGTCACGCACATCGACCACATGGGTGATGGCGCGACGGCTGTGCTTTTCGACCAGCCGAGCCGTCTCGGCCAGGTCCTCGCGGGATGCCAGCGGATACTCCAGCTCTGGCAGCGACTCGCAGATGTCGACCAGAATCAGATCGGCGCCCTCCTCGGCGAGGCGCACCGCATGGCTGCGGCCCATTCCCCGTGCCGCTCCGGTGATCAGCACCCGCTTGCCTGCGACCCGTGCATGGCGAGTTTCGTTGCCGCTCATAGCTTATTGCAGAATCCGGCGTCGACGGGGAAGGCGACGCCGGTGACGTACTTGCCTTCGTCGGAGACCAGGTAAGCGATCGCCGCGCTGATGTCCTCCGGCTCAAGAAGCGCGACCGGCATCGGATTCTGCAGGTGCGGGCCGCCGTCGGGATAGTTCTCCAGGAACGCGAGCATGGCCGGATTGACAGCCATCATGGTGTTCACCGCCGTCGGATGTACGGTGTTGACTCGAATGCTATGCGGTGCAAGAGCATTGGCGAGGGTACGCATCAGACCGACGATGCCGTGCTTGGACGCCGCGTAGCCCAACCCACCACCCTGCAGCCCGCCGAAGCCCCGCAGCCCAGCCGTGGAGCTGGTGAAGATGATCACGCCGCCCTGCCCACCGGCGATGAGGTGCGGAACCGCGGCCTTCGAGGTGTGAAATGCGCCGACGAGATTCACATCGAGGACATCGGTCCACTGTCGAAGATCTTCCTCGTCGGTCAACTCGCGAAACGCCATGGTCGCGATGCCCGCGTTGGCGAGCACGATGTCCAGCCGACCGAACTGCTCAACCCCCGCATCGAGCGCCGCTTTGACCTGGTGGAAATCACGGACGTCGGCGACCGATCCGACCATCTTGCCGCCGTTGGCCTCAACCAATGCCACTGTCTCGTCAAGTTCTTCGCGAGTCGCCATGGGGTAGCCGTTGGATGAAATGTCGGCGCAGATGTCAACGCCGATGATGGCGGCGCCATCGGCGGCAAGCCGCACGGCGTGACTTCTGCCCTGTCCGCGGGCTACGCCGGTGATGAAGGCGACCTTGCCGGCCAAAGAACCCATTGATCCTCGCTTCGTTGCGCCGAGTAACTGCGTTACACTCGGTACGGTAACCTGGTTACCCATGGACGGCAAGGGCGATTGCAAAAGTGACTAGTACGGACGTTGCGGACGGCGACGATATGGAACCGCAACGCGACCGGGTTCTGGACATCGTCGTCGAGTTGCTCGAAACCGAGGGCTACGACGCCGTGCAACTGCGCGAGGTCGCCCGGCGTGCCCGCACGTCTCTTGCCACCATCTATAAGCGGTACGGCACGCGCGACGAGTTGATCCTTGCGGCGCTCGACTGCTGGATGGAGGAGAACCGGTATTCGGGTTTGACCAGGCCACACGGCACCGACGCGTCGCTATATGTCGGTTTGATGCGCGTGCTGCGCACCATCTTCGAGCCGTGGGAACGTCACCCAGCCATGCTCAAGGCCTACTTCCGAGCGCGAACGGCGCCTGGGGGCCAGAAGCTGGTTCGGCGCGGCTTCGACGCGGTGGTGCCCGCAGCGATGGAGGTGCTCACCGATGCCGACCCCGACTTCATTCGCGACGTCGACGACATCGTGTCAAGCGTCGTCTACGGCCTCATGGGGCGCTTTGCGGCCGGCGAGATCAGCATCGCCGAAATCGTGCCGAGCCTTGACCGCACCGTGCACTGGCTGACAACCGGTTACGAAGGCTCGCGCGAGACACGCTCGGACTGAGCGCGCTACGCACCCAACATGACAAGGCCGCCGTCGACCGCGATCAGCTGTCCTGTGATGAAACGGGAGCCCTCACTGCACAAGAACACCAGGGTCGGCCCGAGGTCGTTGACCGGATCTCCGAGTGCGCCGCCGAGGGGAATCGTCGACTTGATTTGTTCGTCGATGAGGTCCGACGCCGCAGGCCCGAGGAACTCGCGCAGGCGGTCCGCGCCAGGAGTCTGCACCGCGGGCGCCAGAGCGATCGCCGAAACCTTCTCGGCGGCCCACGCACGGGCGATGGATCGAGTCCACGCGGAGACCGCGCCCTTGGTCGTCGCGTACAGAGCCGAGATCGGGCTGCCCATCACGGCCTCGCCCGAACCGAAATTGATGATCCGCCCGCCGCCTTTCTTGCGCATGAACGCGTATGCCGCCTGGTTGGTGAAGATCGTGGCCTTGAGGTTCGTGTCGACGAGGAAGTCGATGTCCTCACCGGTGATCTGACCGGGAATCCCTGGCTGCCACAGCCCCGCGGCGTGCATCAGCACATCGAGGCCGCCAAGCGTTTCGGCCGCGCCCCTCACGATGTTGTCGACAGCAGCGGAGTCACGCAGGTCGCACTGCACCCACGACATGGCTGCGTGATCGGGCGGCGGCGTCCGGTGGTAGGTCGCGACGACGGAAGCGCCCGCCTGGCTCAGCACCTGAACCGCGGCAGCGCCGATGCCGGTCGCGCCGCCGGTGACGAGGATGCGCCTGGCATGCAGTGGTTGTGTCATGTGTAGATAGTTAGACAAACGTCAACTATATGCAAGAGTGAATCCAGCTGTTAGAGTGCGGATGTGCCGAAGAACGACGGGGCTACGGTTGCTGACGGTAGTCAGCGCCGTGCCTCGTATCAGCGAGCGCGATCCCACGAGACCAAACGCGCCCTTGTGCAGGCGGCGATGGCATTGTGGCGCACCAACGGCTACGCGAAGACCACTGTCGCCGACATCTGCCGCGCGGCCGGCGTCTCGCGCGCGCTGTTCTACTTTTATTTCCCGGCCAAGGAGGACGTGCTCTTCGAGGTCGGCCTCCTCTCGACGCGCGCGGCGCGCAGAACCGTGCAGGCGCTGCTGCAAACCGATTACGAGGTCAGGGAGGTGATCGCGGAAGCCCTGCGCAGCATGGAACGCTCGATGGTGCGCAACCCCCGGGAGCTGATCATCGAAACGATCCTGGAGGGCTACCGCCACGAGCACCGCATCCTCGCGGGCGGCCTGTCGGACGACGCGGACGCCGACATGTTCGGTGAACTCCTCGCCAAGGCGCAACAGGACGGAAAGGTCGCGGCCCATGTCGACGTGCATCACCTGTCGCGCCTTGCCCAGATGCACGTCAGTGAGGGTGTGCGGCACTGGGCCTGCGGCGTCTACGGCGACCGCTCGTTCGCCGAGGTCGTCACCCGCGACATCGCGGCCCTGATCGCCGGCTACAACCAGCTTTCCGCGTAGAGGAGCAGGTACATGAAGGTGTCGGTGGTGACGGGACCCGGCCAGACGCAGGTGCTCGACGTGCCGAAGCCCGCGGTCGGGCCCGCGGATGCGCTGGTCAAGATGCGCGCCTGCGGGATCTGCGGCTCCGACGCGTTCTATATCTCGATCGGCGGCATCCCGCCGCGCCAAGGACACACACCGCTCGGCCATGAGCCGGCCGGTGAGGTCGTCGAGGTGGGCAGCGACGTCACGGGCATCGCGGTAGGCGACCACGTCGTCATCAATCCGATGGCCGCGCCAAGCGGGATCATCGGCAACGGCGGCGCGACCGGTGCGCTGGGCGACTATCTGCTCATCGAGAACGCCGTGCGCGGCACCAGCCTCGAGATCGTGCCCGACCGCATCCCCTTCGAAGTCGCGGCCCTCAGCGAACCGATGGCCGTTGCCCGCCATGGCGTCAATCGTCCCCCTGCCCTTCGGGCGGGAGGTGCCCCCAGCCAGCCCAAACCATCGGACAAGGTCGTGGTCTTCGGCGCAGGCCCGATCGGGCTTGGCGCGACCATTGGCTTCAAATCCGCTGGGGTCGGCCATGTGGTGGTCGCCGACCTGCGCCCGGCGCGGCTCGAGAAGGCGCTCGCGGTGGGTGCCGACGCGGTGATCAACTCGGCGACCGACGACGTCGCCCAACTGCTGATCGAGTTGCACGGCGCCGTTGAGTCAATCTTTCCCGGCAAGGTGGGCACAGACATCTACTTCGACGCCGCAGGGGCACCCGCGGTGATCAACACCGCGTTGGCGGCCGCCAAGCCCGGCGCCCGGCTCGGCGTCGTCGCGGTGCACAAGCAGCCGGTGCCTGTCGACTTCGTCAACATCATGAGCAACGAAATCACCATCGTCGGATCGATGGGCTACCCCGACGAGATCTTCGAAGTCACTCGCGACATCGTCGCCAACTGGGAGAAGTACGCGGCTATCGTCAGCCACACGATCCCGTTCGACGACGTCGACGAGGCCCTTCGGATGGCCTCCACCCCCGGCGCCGCCGACAAGGTCGTCGTCACCTTCAACTGAGATCGTCACCTTCAACTGAGAGGAGCCCCCGATGGCGTGGGATTTCGAGACCGATGCCGAGTACCAGAAGGTGCTGGACTGGGCGGACGAGTTCGTTCGCGAGGAGATCGAGCCGCTCGACCTGGCGTTTCCACATCTGCAATTCGTGCCGCTTGATGACAAGCGCCGAAAGGTGATCGACCCGTTGAAGGAAGAGGTGCGCCGCAGAGGGTTGTGGGCCACACACCTTGGTCCCGAACTGGGCGGCCAGGGCTATGGCCAGCTCAAGCTCGCGCTGCTCAACGAGATCCTTGGCCGCTCGCAATGGGCCCCGATCGTGTTCGGCTGCCAGGCGCCGGACACCGGCAACGCCGAGATCATCGCCCACTACGGCACCGATGAGCAGAAGCAGCGCTATCTACGACCACTGCTCGACGGTGAGCTGTTCTCCTGCTACTCGATGACCGAACCGCACGCCGGTGCGGATCCAACGCTGTTCAAGACCAGCGCAGTGCGAGACGGCGACGACTGGGTGATCAACGGCTGGAAGTTCTTCTCCTCCAACGCAAAAACGGCGTCGTTCCTGATCGTGATGGTGGTGACCAACCCCGAAGTCAGCGCCTACCAGGGCATGTCGATGTTCCTGGTGCCGACCGACACACCAGGTGTCAACATCGTGCGCAACGTCGGCCTGCACGGCGAGCGTGACGGTGAGGGCTCACATGCCCTGATCCACTACGACAACGTGCGGGTGCCTGCCGACGCGGTGCTTGGCGGCGAAGGGCAGGCGTTCGTGATCGCACAGACCCGACTTGGTGGCGGCCGCATCCACCACGCCATGCGCACGATCGGTCTGTCACGCAGGGCGCTGGACATGATGTGCGAGCGCGCGCTGAGCCGCGAAACCCAGGGCAGCCGCCTGTCGGACAAGCAGTTCATCCAGGGCTACATCGCCGATTCGTACGCGCAGCTGCTGCAGTTCCGGTTGATGGTGCTCTACACCGCTTGGGAGATCGACAAGTACAACGACTACAAGAAGGTGCGCAAGGACATCGCCACGGTAAAGGTGGTCATGCCGACGGTGCTGCACGACATCGCCTGGCGGGCAATGCAAGTGCACGGCGCGCTCGGAGTCACCAATGAGATGCCGTTCCTCGGGATGGTCACCGGCGCAGCCGTGATGGGGCTGGCCGACGGTCCGACCGAGGTGCACAAGACGACGGTCGCCAAGCAGGTGCTGCGCAACTACCAGCCCACCGACGACACCTGGCCCACCGAATGGACCCCGCGCAAGCGCGAAGCCGCAAGGGCCAAGTACGCCGACTACCTGGAGAACGAAGTGGGGAATCTGTGAGCGAGATTGACGTTGGGCGGCTTGCCGATTGGATGGATGGCGCTGCGCTGCCCGGCAAGGGCGAGCCACTGGAGGCCCGCTTCCTGTCCGGCGGAACGCAGAACGTGATCTACGAGCTGCGCCGTGGTGACGAACGCTGCGTGCTGCGCATGCCACCGCCGGGCGCCCCGCCGGACCGCGACAAGGGCATCATGCGGGAGTGGCGGATCATCGAGGCGCTCGACGGCACCGAGGTCCCACACACCAACGCGGTCGGCGTGTGCCCGGACGCCTCGGTGCTCGGGCGCCCGTTCTATCTGATGGGCTTTGTCGACGGCTGGTCGCCGATGGAGCTGGATCAACGGCGATGGCCCGAACCCTTCGACAGTGATCTCGAGGCGCGCGCAGGGCTGGCCTACCAGCTTGCCGAGGGCATTGCGTTGCTGTCCAAGGTCGACTGGCGGGCAAAGGGACTGCAGGATCTCGGCCGCCCCGACGGCTTCCACGAGCGCCAGGTCGACAGGTGGATCGGCTTCCTCGAACGGATCAAGCAGCGCGAGCTCCCCGGCCTCGACGTAGCCACCGACTGGCTGCGGGCCCACAGGCCGCTCGGCTTCACGCCCGGCCTCATGCACGGCGATTACCAGTTCGCCAACGCCATGTACCGCCACCGCGCCCCGGCCCAATTGGCGGCCATCGTCGACTGGGAGATGGGCACCGTCGGTGACCCGAAGCTGGACCTGGCCTGGATGGTGCAGAGCTGGCCGACGGACACCAGCGGCGGTCAGGCCGCTGATGATTCGGAGATGAGCTACGTCGACATGCGCGGCATGCCGTCGCGCGACGAGGTCGTCGCGCACTACGCCGAGGTATCGGGTCGCCAAGTGGACGATCTGGATTACTACCTGGTGTTGGCCAAGTGGAAGCTGGCCATCGTGCTCGAGCAGGGCTTCCAGCGGGCGGGCGACAACCCGAAGCTGCTCGCCTACGGCCCGATCATCACACAGTTGATGCGCTCGGCGGCCGACCTGGCCGAGTCCACCGACTACAGCTGACATGCGAGCCGCGGTCTGCCCGGCCTACGGGGCGCCGGAAGTCGTCCGTGTCGAGGAGCAGCCGTCGCCGACAGTCGCGCGGGGACAGGTCAGGGTGAAGGTCGGCGCGGCGGCGGTGAACTTTCCTGACGTGCTGCTGATCGCCGACGAGTACCAGATCAGCGTCCCACCGCCGTTTGTGCCCGGCAGCGAGTTCGCCGGTGTGATAGTCGAGACCGGTGAGGGCGCAGACGGTTTCGCGGTCGGCGACCTGGTCACCGGAACCGGGCTCTACGGCGCCTTCGCCGAGGAGGTCGTGGTGCCCGCCGCAGGCCTTTCGCGGATACCCGACGGCGTCGACGAGCACACCGCCGCGGCGTTTGGCGTGGCGTACCGCACGGCGTATCACACTCTGCGGTCGACGGCCCTTGTGCAGGAGGGCGACGAGTTGATCGTTCTTGGCGCAGGCGGGGGTGTCGGCCTTGCGGCAGTCCAGCTCGGCGTGCAGCTCGGCGCCTCGGTCACCGCCGTCGCGTCATCGGCCGAAAAGCTTGATGTGGCAGCAGGTTACGGCGCCAAGCACCTCGTCAACCACACGTCGGATGACCTCCGCGGCGCGCTGCGCGACGCCGTGCCTTGCGGCGCGAATGCGGTCATCGACCCGGTCGGCGGTGAGCTGTCCGAACCAGCATTGCGATCGCTGAGCCGCGGCGGGCGGTTCGTCACCATCGGATTCGCTTCCGGTGTCATCCCGCGCATCCCGCTCAACCTGGTGCTCGTCAAGGGCGTGCAGGTGCTCGGTTTTCAGTTCCAAGATGTGCCGCCGGATGAATTCGCCCGCAACGAAAACGAATTGCGCGAGCACCTCGTCAGCGGCCGGGTACGGCCGCACATCGGCGCGGTCTATCCGCTTGCCGAAACGGTCCAGGCGCTGCGACATGTCGCCGACGGCCGCGCCATCGGCAAGGTGCTGATCAATTTGACCTAACTCGCGAAACTGTATTCCAGCAGGTGCCTTCTCGAACTTCTTCTGCCGGAATACAGTTTCGACGCTAGCTCAGCTCGCCGGGATCAGATCCGCGGCGACCGAGGCCATCATTCCGCAGCGGAACGTCTCGGTGTCACCGACCGCCCCGGCCGCTGAGTCGTTAGCCGCCGCGAGCGCCTGAGCCTTGAACGCCCGTGCGGCCGCGCTCAATTGGTGTCTTACGGAGTCGACGCTGTTGTCCAGCTCGGCGGGCAGACGCTCGCCCCACAACGTCACTTCGGTCGCGCCCTGCTCGAGCGCGGTCAGCACGCCCTTGCGCACCCGTGAATCGCGGTCGAACAGGTCAGCGGCCACCGCAATCGTCTGCGGATGGGGACGCTCCTCCCACGACGCCAGGACGGATTCCAGATCACGCACCTGCGCGCCGAGAATCTCGAGAGGCCGAACGTCCGCGTCGTCGCCGATCAGGACGGTGACGTCCCATCCGGCCATTACCCGGTCGTAGACCCAGCCGCCTGCGAACTTCACCGCGTCGAGCACGGTGGGCGCCACCAGGTCCAGTCGGTACCTCATGTCGAGCTCCTTGGCGCCAACTCGCGACCCAGTGACTCGGCGTAACCCTTGAACACCTCGGTCAGCGGGATTGAAGGATCGAGCAACCATAGGGTCTCCATTCCGTTGATGAAGGCGAGTATTTCCACGGCCTTGCTGGCCGCGTCGAAATCGGGGCGGAATTCTCCGTCGCTCTGTCCGCGCTTGATGATGCTGGTGATGATGTCGATGGCGTCGCGATACCGCTTGTGCATGCGGTCGTGCAGCGGGGCGTCGGGGGCGATGTTCTCGACCAGCAGCACGGTGAAGGTGCCGATGAGTTCGGGGGCCCGGTCGAACCGCTCGGGCACCCGGCTGAGCTCGGTGATCAGGTCACCGGAACGGTAATCCGCATGCGCGTCGTCGTCGGCGTCGCGGGCATCGAGCACCGCGTTGAGCAACTGCTCCTTGGACTCGAAGTGGTGCAGCAGCCCGGCGGGCGTGACCCCGGCTTCCTTGGCGATCTGCGCCAGCGACGTGTTGCGCCAGCCGTTGCGCGCCAGCAGCCGCTCGGCGACGGCCAGGATGCGCTGCCTGCGGTCCTCACCCTTGGCGAGGAGCGTGGCATAGGGCCGCGGATGAGCGCTCGCGCGAAGAGCCGACGGCTCCAGACCGGACACCGAACTCCTTCGTTCAACCAACCTAGTGAACACACAGTAGGTAGGTTTGTGCCCTGTGACAAGGGTCTCAGCGGTTTAATTTCTGACGGTCGCTACAGGCCAAGCGACTTGGCGATGATCACCTTCATCACCTCGCTGGTACCTGCATAAATGCGGGCCACGCGCGCGTCTGTGTACAGCCGGGCGATCGGGTACTCCATCATGTAGCCGTAGCCGCCGAACAGCTGCAGACAGCGGTCCACCACGCGCTGCTGCATCTCGGTGCAGAAAAGCTTCACCCTGGCCGCGTCGGCCGCGGACAGCTCGCCGCCGACGTGCAGGGCCACCGCGCGGTCCAGCATCGCCTGCGCGGCCTCGACCTCCGTCGAGCACGAGGCGAGTTCGAATTTGGTGTTCTGAAACGACGCGACGGGGGTGCCGAACGCCTTGCGGTTCTTGGTGTAGTCGATCGCCGCGGCGATCGCGGAACGCGCCTGCGACACCGACCCCACCGCGACCGTCAGCCGCTCCTGCGGCAGGTTGTGGCCGAGGTAGCCGAACGCTTCGCCCTGCTCGCCCAGCACATTGGCCGCGGGGACGCGCACGTCGACGAAGGACAACTCGGCGGTGTCCTGCACCTTGCAGCCCATCTTCTCCAGCTCACGGCCCCGGGTGAAGCCCTCCATGCCGTCCTCGACGACCAGCAGCGTCAGTCCCTTGCGGCGGTTGTCCGGATCTGTCGACGTGCGCGCGACCACGATCACGAGGTCGGCCTGCATACCGCCGGTGATGAACGTCTTGGCGCCGTTGACGATGAAGTCGTCACCGTCTCGCACCGCGGTAGTGCGCATGCCGGCCAAATCGGAGCCGGTACCCGGCTCGGTCATCGCGACGGCGGTCAGCAGTGTGCCCGCGGCCAGGCCGGGAAACCAGCGTTCGCGTTGTTCGGCGTTCGCGTAATGCAGGAAATACGGCAGGATCACCTCGAGCTGGGTGCGCACGGTCGACAGCGTGACCAGCGCCCGCGCCGCCTCCTCCTGCATCACCACGTTGTAGCGGTAGTCGGGCATGCCCGCGCCGCCGTACTCCTCAGGGATGGCCATGCCGAGCATGCCGAGCGACCCCATCTGCATGAAGACCTCGCGGGGCATGCGTCCGCCCCTCTCCCACTCGGGATAGTGCGGAACCACCTCCTTCTCGACGAAGTCGCGGGCGAGTTCGCGGAATGCTTCGTGGTCCTCGGTGAACAGATCTCTACGCACGCGGCGTCCTCCTTGTGGGTGGTGTCCTATGCGATGAGTTCGACCAGCGTGGCGTTGGCTGTGCCGCCGCCTTCGCACATGGTCTGCAGGCCGTAGCGGATCCCGTTGTCTCGCATGTGATTGATCATGCGCGTCATCAGGACCGCGCCCGATGCGCCAAGCGGGTGACCGAGGGCAATCGCGCCGCCAAGGGGATTGAGTTTGTCTTCGTCGGCTCCGGTCTCGGCGGCCCAGGCCAGCGGCACCGGTGCGAACGCCTCGTTGACTTCGAACACACCTACCTCGTCGAGCTTCACGCCCGCCTTGTGCAGCACCTTCTCGGTGGCCGGAATCGGGCCGGTCAGCATGAGCACCGGATCCGCCCCGGTGACCGCACCGGCGCGGTAGGTCACGATGGGTCGCAGCCCCATTGCGACCGCGTTCTCGGCCGTCATCACCAGCAGGGCGGCGGCGCCGTCGGAGATCTGAGAGGAGTTGCCCGCATGGATGACGCCGTCCTCCTTGAATGCCGGCTTCAGGCCTGCCAGCTTCTCGACGGTCGTCCCCCGGCGGATGCCTTCGTCGGCCACCACCGGCTCGCCGTCGGTGAACACCGGCATGATCTGGGTCTCGAACGCGCCGTCGTCTTGCGCCGCGGCCGCGAGTTCGTGAGAGCGCACCGAGTACTCGTCGAGACGCGTCCGCGAAAAGCCCCACTTCTGTGCGATGAGCTCCGCAGAGATGCCCTGGTTGAACGAGAAATCCGCGTAGCGGGCAAGCACTTTCGGGCCGTACGGCATACCCGTGGACCGCGCTGAACCAAGCGGTACCCGGCTCATCATCTCGACACCGCCCGCCACGACGACATCCTGCTGGCCGGACATCACCGCATGCACCGCGAAGTCCAGCGCCTGCTGGCTCGACCCGCACGCGCGGTTGATGGTGGTCCCAGGGATGCTCTCGGGCCACCCGGCGGCCAGCACCGAGTAGCGGCCGATGTTGCTCGACTGGTCGCCCACCTGCGAGACGCAACCCCACACCACGTCGTCGACGACGTCGGGGTCGACCCCGGCCCGCTCCATCACCGCATTGAGGACGATCGCGGACAGATCGGCGGGGTGCATGTCGGATAGCCCGCCGTTGCGCTTGCCGACCGGTGTGCGCACCGCCTCGACGATTACGGTTTCACGCATCTACCTCACTCCGATCTGGGTACGGCCCATCGACCAGTGAACGCGGGTTCGCGCTTCCGAGCGAACGCCGCGTATGCCTCTATTGAGTCTGCGGTCGCGAAATTGCCCGGCTGCGCGCGGGCCTCGTTGGCCAGTGCCTCTCGCAATGTCGCATCGGCCCCGTCGTTGAGCAGGCCCTTGCTCTGCGCCAGGGCGACGGGCGGGCCTGCTGCGAGTCGCCCGGCCAGGTCCGAGACGAACTCGTCGATCTCGCCGGCCTGCTTCACCCAGGTGACCAAACCCATCGACCGCGCTTCGTCGGCGTCGATCGTCTCGGCGAGCAGCACAAGACGTTTGGCCTGTTGCAATCCGACCAGTTTGGGCAGCAGCCACGAGCCACCCAGGTCGACCGACAGCCCGCGTTTCGAAAAGACCTGGCAGAACCGTGATTCGGGCGTCGCGACCACGAAATCGCAGCCAAGGGCGAGGTCCCACCCCGCACCGACGGCCACGCCCGTCACCTTCGCAATCGTGGGGATGGCCAGCTCGATCCACAGCTGCGCGTTGATCGCGTTCTTGCGATCGGGCCGGTTCAGCGTCAGGGTTCGCACACCGTCGGCGTCCTCGGACAACAGCACGTGTGGTTCGCTCTTCTCCGGACGTGAGGAGGAATTTGTCATCAGTACGCCGGCCCGATCACCCCGTCGGCGCGCAGACGGGCGAGGTCGTCGGGGCTGAGCCCTAGTTCGCCGAGGACCGCGTCGGTGTGCTCGCCCAACCCGGGCACCGCACCCATTGGCTGCTCGAAGCCGCTGATCACCGGCGGCGGCCGGAGCGCTCGGATGTCCCCCTTCGACGTACTGACCGTGCGCCAGCGGTCGCGTGCGGTCAGCTGCGGGTGCACCACCACCTCGCTGGGCAGGTTGTAGCGCGAGTTACCGATCCCGGCCGCGTCCGCGATCTTCTGGATCTCAGCGAGATCGTGTTGGGCACACCATGATCCGATGGCCTCGTCGAGGATCTCGCGGTGCGCGCAGCGGCCGGGATTTGTGCGGAATCGTTGGTCGTCGGCCAGGTCGGGGCGATCGATGATCTCTTTGGCCACCCGCTGCCACTCGCGGTCGTTTGTGGTTCCGAGCACCACGGTGTGACCGTCGCGGGTGGGAAACGCGCCATACGGCGCGACGGCGGGTGAGCCAACGCCGAGCGGTTGCTGGTCGATGCCGGAGTGCTGCGTGTAGGTGAGTGCGTAGCCCATGATGTCGGTCATGACGTCGAACAGGCTGAGTTCGACCGACGGCGCCGGCGTCGTTTCGGAACGGCCACCGCGCGCAAACAGCAGCGCAAGGATCGAGATCGCCGCGTACAGCCCGGTGGTGAAGTCGGCCATCGCGGGCCCCGGCTTGGCGGGCATGCCGGGGTAGCCGGTGACGGCACATGAACCCGATTCCGCTTGTACCAGAAGGTCATAGGCGCGTTTGTGGGAGATGGGTCCGCCAGGCCCGTACCCGTCGATCTCGACCGGGATGACGTTGGGGTGGCGCTCGGCGAGATCAGCGGGCGCGATGCCCATCCTGGTGGTGGCACCCGGTGCGAGGTTCGATACGAAGGCGTCGGCCCGGTCGAGCAGTCGGTGCAGCAGGTCCATGCCCTCAGTGGTTTTCAGGTCGATGGTCACTGACTCTTTGTTTCGGTTGCACCAGACGAAGTGGGCGGCAAGGCCGCCAGGGCCCAAGACGACGTCGTCGTAGTGGCGGGCGAAGTCGCCGCCGTTCGGGTGCTCGACCTTGATGACGCGTGCGCCGAAGTCGGCCAACGTTCGAGTGCACATCGGCGCCGACACTGCCTGTTCGAGGGTGACGACCGTGATGCCGGACAGCGGTGCTGTCATCACATCACCATGCCGCCGTCCACCGGAAGCACCTGTCCGGTGATATAGGACGCCGCGTTCGACGCCATGAACACGAACGCACCGGCGATCTCCGACGGCTCCGCCCACCGCTTCAGCGGAATGCGGTTCATCATGTTGGCCGCGAACTTCTCGTTGGTGCGGATGGTTTCGGTCATCGGTGTCGCCGCCAGCGGGGCCAGCGCATTGACCATGATGTTCTTGGTGGCGAGTTCGCGCGCCAGCGATTTGGTGAAGCCGATGATGCCTGCCTTCGCTGCCGAGTAGTTGACCTGGCCGAGGGTGCCGGTGAGTCCGGCCGCCGACGTCACGTTGACGATGCGCCCGGTTCCGTCGACGGGCATGAAGGGCAACGCCGCCTGCGTGACGTTGAACGCGCCCATCACATGGATGTCGAATAGCAGTCGGAAGGACTCCTGCGTGGTCTTGTCGAACATCGACGGCTTGGTCACGCCCGCGTTGTTGATCACGATGTGCAGTGCGCCATCGGCCAGTGCCGCCGCCTGCGCCGCGGCCGCGTCGGCGGACTCGCGATCCGACACGTCAAGGGCTGCGGACTCGGCCCGCCCGCCGTTCGCCGAAATGCGTTCGGCCACCGCGGCGGCGGCGTCCTTGTCGAGGTCGGTGACCAGCACGGCCGCGCCCGCACCGGCCAGCGCCACTGCGACGGCGGATCCGATTCCGCCCGCGGCGCCGGTCACCAATGCCGAGCGGCCGGACAGGTCGAAGTAGGCCTGGGCGAGCCGAGCGACGGGATTGGAGTCAGTCATCTAGTAGCTCCTCGGCAGTCCGAGCACGTGTTCACCGAGGAAGTTCAGGATCATCTCCTGGCTGACCGGCGCAATCTTCATCAAGCGCGACTCGCGGAAATAACGCGAGACGTTGTACTCCTCGGCATAGCCCATCCCGCCATGCAGTTGCAGGGCGCGGTCGGCGGCACCGAAACCCGCATCGGCGCAGAGGTATTTGGCGGTGTTGGCCTCTCGGCCACAGGGTTTGCCGTTGTCGTAGAGCCAGCTTGCCTTGCGCAGCACCAGTTCCGCCGCGTCGAGGTGGGCCAGGGAGTCAGCGAGCGGGAACTGGAGGCCCTGGTTCATGCCGATTGGCCGGTTGAAGACCACGCGCTCGTTACCGTATTTGACGGCCTTCTCGAGCGCGACCCGCCCGATGCCCAGCGCCTCGGCGGCGATCAGCATCCGTTCCGGGTTCAGCCCGTCGAGGATGTATTTGAATCCCTTGCCTTCATCACCGACACGATCCTCGACCGGCACGATGAGGTCGTCGATGAACACCTCGTTGGAGCTCACCGCGTTTCGGCCCATCTTGTTGATGGGCCGGATGTCGACGTGGTCACGGTCGAGGTCGGTCAGGAACAGCGTCATGCCGTCGGTCTTCTTGGTGACCTCGTCGTACGGCGTGGTCCGGGTGAGCAACAGGATCTTCTCCGACTCCAGCGCCTTGGAGATCCAGACCTTGCGGCCGTTGATGCGGTAGTGGTCGCCCTCGCGCTTGGCGAACGTGGTGATGCGTGAGGTGTCAAGGCCGGCACCGGGTTCGGTGACGCCGAAGCACACGTGCAGATCACCGTTGACGATGCGGGGCAGGGTGCGCGCCTTGAGCTCATCCGAGCCGTGCTTGACCACGGGCTGCATGCCGAAGATGGACAGGTGAATGGCGCTTGCCGCGTTCATCGCGCCGCCCGAGCGGGCGACCTCTTCCAGCAGCAGGGTGGCTTCGGTGATGCCGAGGCCATGCCCGCCGTACTCCTCCGGGATGGTCATGCCGAGCCAGCCGCCCTTGGCAATGGCGTCGTAGAACTCCTGGGGAAACTCGTGCGCCTGGTCCTTGGTCATCCAGTAGTGGTCGTCGAACTTGCCCGCCAGCTCGGCGACGGACTTGCGGATCAGCTCCTGATCGTCGGTCAGCACGAAACTCATCCCGCCGGGCACGATGACTCTCCTCTGGTCAATCCCGCACAAACCAGTACGCCGATGCGTGAACGGTTCCATCCGCACCGGCGCACTTGACTTAAGAACCTACGACTCAGTCCTTGTTGCCGGTCAACTCTTTGGCACTCGCGGCGAAGTCGGCGAAGGTGGCGCCCCCGTGCTCGTGCTTGCTGAGGGCTTGGGTGGAGACGTCGTGGCCTTCTGCGGCTTTGCGTAGGGCGCCGACGGTGGCCTGTTCGCGGGTGATGTGGGTGAACGGGTCGAAGTGATACCAGCGCATGGCGTTCTCGAAGGTCATCT
>JAOPVX010000448.1 GCA_025965975.1 Mycobacterium sp.
GGCGGCGGACACGATGTCACGGTCGGCGTGCAGCCCGCAGTGCGGGCAGTCATGGGTGCGCTGGGCCAGGGTCTTGGGCACCCGCGCCCCGCACAGGCAGTGCTGGCTCAGCGCGGTGGATCGGGTGCCGGCGCGAGACAGCGTGCCGCCGGTGGCTTGACATTCGCGTTTGAGGGCGGCCACCAGCATGCCGGGGCTGAACAGGGCGATCCGCTTGCCCCACAGGCGCGCCCAGGTCGTGATCGAACAATCCTCGACGGTGATGGTATTGCCGTGGCTGGCGACGATGCGCGCCGACGTCGCGGGCGCGGGCGTGTTTGGCCTGACTGGCGCTACGGGCCTGAGTGGCGTGGTCGGCGCGGATGCGCTGATAGCCACCCGAGAGCCGGTCGTGGCGGTAGGCGCGCAGCGGTACCCCATCACCACGCGCGTGGCGGGCACCGCCGGGGTTGGTGACCTGCTTGGCCGCCAACCCTTTCATAACGCGCCGTTGTGCCCGCTTCTGCTGCCGCGCCGAGGGGCTGTACCGCTTGGGGTTGGTGTTGCGCCGCGACCGATCCAACGCCTTTTGCCGCGCACAAGTGTTCCTGGCGGCCCTCGCCGCAGCCTGCTGCTGCTCGGCGTCACAGGTGATCTGCTCGGCCACCAGCTGCTCGGGATGCTCGTCGGGGAACGACGCGATCGCCAGGTTGGACACGTTGGCATCCACCCCCGCGCGCCGATGCGTGGGAATCTCGGCGCGACGAGCCAGGGTGCCCGGCGATTGGTAGCCGGGCTGGTGGGTCAGTCAGCAGATGCGCGTAATAGCGCCAGCCGCCGGGTGCTTTACGGTCGCGCACCCGCACCAGGTCGATCTTGTGCCACACGCTCGGGTTGGCCAGGAAATGGCCCAGGTGCGCCCACTGGCCAGCACCCTGAGGTAGGCGTACCGGAAACACGATGTCCCCGCCCGCCAGGCCGGTGAACACCACCGCCAACGCACCGATGTGATCGGCCCACTTCCCAGAACCGGGTCTCGGCGGGGGCGCGAGGTGGTGGGGCTGGGCCAGAATCGATGTGCCCACTGGCTGGCCGGCCGCGTCTGGCGCGGTGCTCACCGAGGTCGGCAACTGTGGATGGCGGTAGGCCCCCAGGTGCCCGTCCAGGGTGCCTACCAGCCGGTACGTTTCCCACACCGGTGTGGCCTTGGTGTGTGAGCGCGCCCGCCCCGGAATCCGGGTGAAGTCCCACCACGAGCCGATCCGCGGTGGGCCGTGGCGGCGCCCCGAGGCGTCGGCGAACAGGTGCCGATCCACGCTCTCCCAGATCTCATCGGCCAGGTGCAAACCCACCGCCTTGGTCAGGTGATCGCGCATCCACCCGCTGGCCTCGATATGCGCCTTGGCTGCCGCCCCGATCCCTTTACGCGACAGTCCCAGCCGCTCCCGCAATCCGTTCGGATCGGCGCGACGTTCACGATGGGCGGCCCAATACGCCCGACACCGATGCTGGGCGTCGCGCTGCAACGCCCGCCGCAGCCCAAACACCGCCGCCCACTGCCGCTCCAAACGCGGCGCACCCGCTCATCGCAGACGTCGAGCTCAAGGCGGATCACCGACACTCAAACCTCGTGCCGCTCACCGGCCTAACACTGGGTCAGGTCCACACCATCTGCGCACTGGCCCGACACCGCATACCGTCGACGCCCCCGAAGGCCCTGGGTTTGCCGCTACCGGCGCCGGTGCTGCTGGTGCTGATTCACCTGCGGACGAATCTGACCACCCGCGGGCTGGCCGCCCGTTCGCCACCAGCCAATCGGCGGTGGATCGGATCATCCATCACCTGGTGCCGGTGCTGGCCCACACACTGCGACCCGCCCCCGACACCAGCAACCACCCGTGGATCATCGACGCCACCCTGATCCCGGTGCACCGCCAGTCGATCACCGCCATCAGCAACAACTACCGCCGCAGCCTCAACACCCAGATCATCATCTGCGCGCACCGGCGCCGCGTGGCGCAAGCCGGCCAGTGCTGGCCCGCTAACCGCAATGATGTCATCGTGGCTCGTCACACCGTGGCGCATCTGCTCGATGGTCGTATCGTCCTCGGCGACCGCGGATACCGGGCCATCACATCGATCACCACCGCGCGACGTGACAACACCGGGCCCATCATCCGCGACGACCACCACCGGGCACGCCGCCGCATCAGAGCCCGCGTCGAGCACGTCATCGCCGGACCCTGGAACCTCAAAACCCTCAATCAATTACGGGTCACCTCTTAGGCTCGCGTCATGACGCAGACGGACGGCTTGCTCTTCAACCCGAACACCTACGACCCGCACCAATTCGACGCCGAGACGCGGCGGCTGCTGCGGGCGACCATCGACTGGTTCGAGGGTCAAGGCAAGAAGCGCATCCTCGACGATGACCTGGCAGCGCAGTGGCCCGCGGATTTCGTCGCGTTCGTCAAGCGAGAGAAGCTGTTTGCGACGTTCCTGACGCCGTCGGAGTTTGCCGACGGCGACCCGGACAAGCGCTGGGACGCTGCGCGCAACGCCGCCCTCGCCGAGATTCTCGGCTTCTACGGCCTCACCTACTGGTACACCGAGCAAGTCACCATCCTTGGTCTCGGGCCGATCTGGCAGAGCGAGAACAAGGACGCCAAACTCAAGGCCGCTGATGACCTCGAGGCGGGCCACGTGATGGCGTTCGGCCTGTCCGAGCGCGAACACGGCGCCGACGTCTACAACACCGACCTGGTCCTCACTCCCGCGAGCGAAGAGGACCGCGCCGACGGCATCCTCTACCGGGCGTCGGGGGAGAAGTACTACATCGGCAACGGCAACGTGGCGAGCATGGTGTCGGTGTTCGGTAGGCGCGGCGACGTCGACGGGAACGAGGCCTACGTTTTCTTCGCCGTCGACAGCCGGCACGAGAACTATCACCTCATCGACAACGTCGTGCATATGCAGATCTACGTGAGCACGTTCCGCCTGGAGAACTACCCGGTGCGCGCCGAGGACATCCTGCACACCGGCGTGGAAGCCTTTGCCGCGGCGCTGAATACGGTCAATGTGGGCAAGTTCAATCTGTGCTCGTCGTCGATCGGCATGGCCGAGCACGCGTTCTATGAGGCGATCACCCACGCACAGAACCGGATCCTGTACGGCAACCCGGTCACCGACTTCTCGCACGTGCGAGCCAACTTCGTCGACTCCTACGCGCGTCTGATCGCGATGAAGCTGTTCAGCAGGCGTGCGGTCGACTACTTCCGCAGCGCGAGCCTCGGCGACCGGCGTTACCTGCTGTTCAACCCGATGACCAAGGCCAAGGTGACGATGGAGGGCGAGACGGTGCTGCGCTCACTGCACGACGTGATCGCAGCCAAGGGGTACGAGAAGAACACGATGTTCCGCGAGGTCGCCCAGCTGATCGGCACGCTCCCGCGGCTGGAGGGCACCGTGCACGTCAACGTCGGACTGGTGCTCAAGTTCATGCCGAACTACATGCTCAATCCTCTTGACTATCCACAGATCCCGGTCCGCGACGATCCGGCGGACGACGTCTTCTTCTGGAACCAGGGACCCACCCGGGGCGCGGGCCAGATACGGTTCGCCGATTGGAAGCCGGTGTACACCGAACACACCCGCATCCCGAATGTGGCGCGATTCTACGAGCAGGCGCTGGCATTCCAACACCTGCTCACCTCCGCCGCTCCCGACGCCGAACAGCAGAAGGACCTGGACTTCCTGCTGAACGTCGGGCATCTGTTCTCGCTGATCGTGTACGGGCAGCTGATTCTCGAGCAGGCCGCGCTGACGGGACTCGACGACGACATCGTCGATGCGATCTTCGACTTCCAGATCCGCGACTTCAGCATGTACGCCGTTGCGCTGCATGGTAAGCCGAGCTCGACGCAGGCCCAGCAGGACTGGGCCGTCGGCGCGATCCGTAAGCCCGTCGCCGACGCCGGGCGCTTCGCCCGGGTCTGGCAGCGGGTAAAGGCCTACGACGGTGCCTACGCGATGTTGCCCTGACGGCGTACACCCGTAACCGCCGAGCGCGGCAACCGCCCGGCTTTCGACTGTCCCGTCAACCGGTCGCCGTCGACCACGACGTCGAACTCGAGGTTCAGCCGCATCGGCTTGGTCACCGACTGCCGCCAGGTAACCCGTTGTCGGCCAGCATCATTGGCGACGGCGATGTCCCGCAGCGGTATTGTCTCGCCCCTGCCCGTCGCAGTGCCCGTGATGCCGCCGTCGTCGGCGAACGTGTAGCCGACGGCCAGCGATCCGATGGGTGTCTTGATCGTGACGTCCCAGTCTCCGACGATGCTCATGCCCACACCGTTCCCCTTCGCTCGTATTCGAACAGCTCCTCGACTGCGATCGCCACTCGCGGGCCGAAGCTGCGCTCGATTAGGTGCAGGGCCAGATCAAGCCCGGAGGTGACGCCACCTGCGGTGACAAGGTCACCGTCGTCGACCACCCGCGCATGAACGATGTTGACGCCGGTGGCTTCCAGCACGTCGAGACCGAGCACGTGCGTCACCGCGTACCGGCCCTCGAGTAGCCCCGCCATCGCCAGCGCGAGGGCGCCGCCGCAGACGGTCGCCACCGTGACGTCGGGGTTGGCCATCGCGTCACGCATCAACGGCACCGCCGCGGTCTCGCCGAACCGGGCGAGCAGCACCGGGATCGTCACAACGCCGTCGTCGGGGTCACCCTCGATCGGGCCCGATGCGCCAGGCACGATGACATACCCCGGTTTCGACGGATCGAGTTGGGCGGTCGCGTTCAGCACCAGTCCACGGCTGCCGCTGACCACCGGACGCGCTCCCTCGGCGGACACCAGCTGCACCACCAGCTCGCCCCCGACCGCGTCGCTGCCCGCGACGAGCACCTCGAACGGCGCGATGACATCCAGCGGGTCGAACCCGTCGAACAACACAATCTGCGCATGCACATCGTGATGGTCGCGACGGGCACCGCGAAAGACCAGTGGTCAAAAAGCCATGTCCCGCCGAGATGTTGCCAGGCGCCCGTCAGGCACCGGCCGACGTGCGGAACGTGTCGAGGGCGGCGACCACATCGGACCCGTAGGTGATTGATCGATCGATCGCGGCCGCGGCGTGCAACGTGGCGACGAGTGCGGCAACGGCCAATTCGACGAGGGCGTCGGCGTCGACGTCACGGTGCGTGATGCGATCGATCATCATCTCGTCGAGATAGCCGACCCAGCCGTGCATCGCCGTGCGCAATGTTGCCGGGGTGGGCTCCACGACCCCGAGTGCCAACAGGATTCGTTGGGCGCCCAGCCATCGCAGCCGCTCAATTGCGGCCTGATGCTCCACGTCGGCCCCGAGAGCGCCATGCAGCAGTGCGACGAAACTGTCGGAGTACGAGTCGATGTAGGCGATGTGGTTGCGCAGCGCATGCCGCAGCTGATCGACGAGCGAAGCGTCTTCCGGGGGCGGCGTGAGCTGGACCGCCGCGATCTCGACGGCGATCTCGTTCATCACCGCCAGGTAAAGGCCGCGCTTGTTCTCGAAATGGTGCGCGATCAATCCGTACGCCACCCCGGCGTTCTTCGCGATCTCCGAGGTGGTCACCTGGTCGTACGGCCGCGAGGCGAACAGCTTTCGTGCCGCGTCGATGATCAGTTGGCGCCGGTCGCGGACTGCGGCGCGAGCCCGTCTGGCACACATCACGTCAGGCTAACCTGACCGGATTGGCGAGATGCCCAATGCCATCCACCTCGATCCGTACGGTGTCGCCGGGGCGCAGAAACCGTCCAGCCGGCCAGCCGGTTCCTCCGAAGGTGCCGCATGCGACCACGTCACCGGGTTGCAGGGCGCAGAACCTGCTGAGACGGCTCACGACCTGTGCAGGCGACAAAATGAGATCGGCGATCCGGCCGCGCTGCCGAAGTACCCCGTTGAGGTAGGTGCGCAATTCGAGGTCGGCGGGGTCGAGTTCGTCGGCGGTGACCATCCACGGACCCAGCGGTCCGTGCGAGGGATAGCTCTTCGCCAGTGCGGCCGCGGTCGGGTTGTCTGTCTGCCAGTCCCGCACAGACACGTCGTTGGCAATCACAAACCCGGCGATGCTGCGCCGCGCCGTTTCGACATCGACATCGTGGATTCGGGCCCCGATGACTACCGCGAGTTCGCCTTCCCAATCGACCTGATCGGCGTCAAGCGGCAACACGATCGGATCGAACGGCCCGACGATCGACGATGCGGCCTTGGCGAAGAAGAACGGGTGCTTGGGCCGGGGGTGGGCCAGCAGGTAGCCGGCGGCAATGCGGATCAGCTTGGGTTCACGCAACAACCATCGGGCGTTGATGTCCCTACGGTGATCGCGCGCATTGAGCCCAATCGCCATGTACATGCCCGGCGTTGGCACCGGGGAATGCAACGTCGCCGCATCAAGCGGCACCAGGGGTGCCCGCTTGAGCATCGGCGCGAGGGCACTTGCCCAGTCGGGCTGTTGCAACAGCGATCTCAGCGTAGGGGGACCGCCGTCGCAGGCGGTCAGGTCGGCGATCTCACCGTCGCGCACGGCCCCGACGCGCGGATCCGTTCCCTCGGTGGAGAAGGTGGCCAATCGCATCTTGGGCTCCTAAAGGGTCTTCCAGCGCAGGGTGTGTAGCCCGGCCCTGGCTGGTCGGTCGGGCGGAGGTGCGCTTCCCCGCTTCGTGAGGACCTCAACGGGTGTTCCGGCGGCTGCCAGCCGCTCCAACACGACGGGATCGAATTCGACGCCGATGGGGTTCTTGTCGAACTCGCCTCCGGCGAGCCAGCCCAGCAGCTCGCGATTGGTGGCGAAGTTGTCGACCTGCAATTCGATCCGGTTGCCGTCGGGGTCCTCGTAGTACATGGATGTGGTGGGTCCGTGGTTGATACACCACACCGGCTCGATGCCCGCGTCGGCCAGCCGACGATGTGTGGCTATCAAATCGGCTAGCCCCTCATAGGTGAACGCAATGTGGTCGACCCCGAAGAACTTGCGATGCACTTTCCAAACGGCACCGGGAATCCGCAGCGGCCTTGGGACCTTGATCAGCGCGATGCGGTGGTGCTCCTGGTCATACGTCAGGAATGCGATCCGCTTGTCGGCAAAGACGACCACCGCGTCGAGAACTGTTGTGTACCAATCGATCATTTCGACGATGCGCGGTGTCTTGAACACGACATGTGCCAGCTTGTGCGGGGCGCCCCGACGCCGGGACCTCTCGAGATCCAATGGGATCATCGGCGGTCGAACTGCTCGGCCAGCACAAGACCGCCAATGCCGAGCAGCAGATCGCTGGCGATCCCCAGCGAGGCGCGGATCCGGATCTGCGCTTGGCCGACATATGGTCGAGACAGCGTCATCTGCGTCGTTCCTTCCTGTATCTCAGTGCAACTCGAGGGCTGCCCGCGTGTTCACGCGGCGGCCACCGACCCTGGCCACCAGGCGTCCGATGGCGGGTAGCTCCAGCGGAGCCAGCGAATACGCCGGATAGACGACTCGCGTCGCACCGCGCTGAAGGCCCCGTACGACTGCGGCGGCAGTCGATTTCGGTGACACCGCCGGCAGCGTCTTTGGTGGCGCAGACTTCCACGGCAGTTCATCGATATCGCGAAGGGCCGTATCGGTCGAGCCGGGAACCACCTCGAGAACTCGGATTGGGGTTTCGGCCAGCTCCAGTCGAAGCGACCGAGTTGCCTGGGCCAGGGCTGCTTTCGATGCCCCGTAGTAGCCCAGCAGCGGCAGCGGCACCGCCTGGACGGTCGATGTGACATTGACGATGATTCCCGAACCGGCAGTCATCATCGACGGCAGTAGTGTCGCGGTCAGTGCCAGCGGGGACCACACGTTGACCTCGAACAGCGTGCGCGCCTGCGCCGAATCGCCGATGAGCGACTGAGGGCCGGTGACGTTGGCGCCCGCGTTGTTGATCACCACATCGACGGCGCCGCCCAACGCGCTCAGCGCTGCCTTGCCCAATGACTCGGCCGCGCCTGCGGCGGACAGATCGGTGTTGATCACGATGGGCCGCTGATGGCCGGCTGCGTCGATTTCCGCTGCCACCCCGACCAGCAGTTCTCGTCGACGCGCCGCAAGTACCAAGATCGCGCCCTTGTCGGCCAGTGCCATCGCCAACGCGCGGCCGATACCGCTCGAAGCGCCGGTCAACACGATGTGCTTGCCGTGGAGGTCCACCCGTCGGTTTCGCATTCGCACCACTCGCTTTGTCTCGATCCTCAGCGAGGCCGTGTCGTGGCTTCGCTCGGCCCGGCCCGATTGACTTCCCGCAGGGCCGGGCCCTACCGTCGCATACTGATTGATAATCAGTCAATAGGGGGTTGGATGTCTACAGGCAAGAGTTCTCGCCTGCGCGGGGCCAGCGAGCTCGCGCTAGGAGCAGCGGCGTTGGCCATGGCAGTCGGTGCGTTCACGGGACACGCCCTGGTGCCCGAGAGGGTCGCCGACCACTATGGGTGGGTGCGCGACCGCTGGTATCAACGTGAAATCGGAGCATTGAACGCGGGCCTTGGGTACGGCATCATCGCCTATGCCCGCGGTCGAAGAGAGGCAGCGTTTCTCGGATCGTGGTCGACCGCGGCGCTACTGATGGCGCTGACTCGTTTTCTGGCGCTCCGCAGTGGCGACCGCCGGGGGATGGCCAATATTGCGACGGTCGTCGAGGACGCCGCCCTGGGTATAGGAGGTCTGATGCTGATGCGCCGCCCGCGTGATTCGCGATGAGTACCGGCGCACACACGGTGGTCGAGCGACTGATCGCCGGGGGAGTCGACGTGTGCTTCGCCAATCCCGGCACATCGGAGATGCATTTCGTCGCCGCGTTGGACTCGGCTCCGCAGATGCGAGCCGTGTTGTGCCCGTTCGAAGGCGTGGCCACCGGCGCTGCCGACGGCTACGCACGTATCGCCGGTAAACCGGCGGCCACCTTGCTGCACTTGGGACCCGGAATGGCGAATGGGTTGGCGAACCTGCACAACGCCCGACGGGCGCACAGCCCGGTCGTCAACATCGTCGGCGACCACGCCACCTACCACCAAAAGCTCGATGCGCCATTGCAATCCGACATCGACGCACTCGCAGACTGGCTGCACGGTACGGTGCATCGACCGGCGTCGGCAGCCGAACTCGGCAACACGGTCGACGCTGCGATTGCCAGCGCGACATCCGGGCAGGGGCGCATCGCCACCCTCATCCTGCCCGCCGACCTGTCGTGGAGCGAGTCGAATTCCGATGGCGTGGTCGCTCGAAGGACACCAGCGGATGCGCCGACCCAAGGCGCCCGGGAGATCAGAACCGCCGAAGGGCACCTGTATCTCGCTTCAAAACGTATGGAAGTACTGAAAACGCGTGGCGAGCAAGCGGTCCTGCTGCTCGGCGGGCCTGCGACCACCGCAGCGGGGCTGCGTGCAGCGGCCCGCATCTCGGCTGCGACCGGTGCCCGCGCGCTGGTGGAGACGTTCCCCGCCCGGCTGGCGCGGGGCCGGGGAGTGCCCGACATCCCACGTCTGGGCTATCTTGCCGAGCAGGCGCAGGAACAGCTAAGGGGCACAAGGCATTTGTTCTTGGTCGGAGCGCGGTCGCCGGTGACGTTCTTCGCCTATCCGAATATGCCGAGCGATCTGGTGCCGAAGGGCGCGGAGGTTCACCGTCTACCACCTGACGGGCTCGAAGAACTCGCTGATCGCCTCGGCGCCGATGAGGCACCCGCATCCCCGGCCAGCCCGGTAGGACTACCGACCGGGCCGTTGAGCTTCGATTGGGCCTCGGTCATCGGCGCGCTCCTGCCCGAGAACGCGATCATCTCCGACGAAGCCAACACCAGCGGCCCGCTTTTGCCTGCTGCGACCGCGGGGTCGCCATCGCACGATGTGCTGACACTGACCGGCGGAGCGATCGGCCAGGGCCTGCCTGTGGCGGTCGGCGCCGCTATCGCCGCGCCGCACCGACCGGTGATTGCCCTGCAGGCCGATGGAAGCGCGCTGTACACGATTTCGGCGCTGTGGACCATGGCTCGCGAACAACTCGACATCACCGTTGTCATCCTCAACAACCACGCCTACGCGATTCTGCAACTCGAGCTGAAGCGGGTCGGCGCCTCCGCCGCGGGCCCGAAGGCGCAGTCCCTGCTCGATCTGTCCAATCCCGACATCGATTTCGTCGCCATCGCCGAAGGGTTCGGTGTGCCCGCAAAGCGCGCCACCACAGCGGAGGAGCTCGCGAGCCACTTCAGTGCTGCCATCAGTGCGCCAGGGCCGCATCTCATCGATGCCGCGGTTCCCGCATTGTCGATCGGCTGATGGCCAGATAGGCATCAGACGCCAAGATATTGCCACAAGGCGCGGTATCGTCGGGGCCATGCACACCATCGCCGTGGTCGCGCTGCCCGACGTCATCGCGTTTGACCTGACCACCGCGGTAGAGGTGTTCGGCCGGGTCGTGCTGCAGTCGGGCGCACTGGGCTATCGGGTGCTGGTATGTGGAACCGAACCCGTCGTGTCCGCCGGACCCTTGCGGATCGCGACGGACCACGGCATCGCCGAGCTCGCCGGCGCGGACACGATCGTCGTTCCCGGTCGCAATGACGTCACCCAACAAACTCCGGAGATGCTGCTGGCCGCCCTGCGGGCTGCCTATGACGCGGGCACCCGGATCGCGTCCATCTGTTCGGGTGCGTTCACCCTCGCCGCCGCCGGGCTGCTCGACGGAAAGCGCGCGACCACCCACTGGCTCGCGGCCGACCTGTTCCGCGCCACCTTCCCGGCCGTCCATCTGGATCCCGACGTCCTCTACGTCGACGAGGGTCAGGTGCTGACATCGGCGGGCGCGTCGGCCGGTATGGACCTGTGCCTGCACATGGTCGCCTCCGACCATGGCGCCGCCGTCGCAGCCGATGCCGCACGGCTTGCCGTCGCACCTCTACACCGCAGCGGCGGGCAGGCGCAGTTCATTCTGCGAAACACGGCTCCCGCCAAGCACATTGCCGAACGCACCGAACTCGACGATGTGCTGGCCTGGATCGAGCAGGAGGCGCATCGCGACCTGACGCTGCGAGATATCGCCGGCAAGGCCGCGGTGAGCGTCCGCACGCTGAACCGCCGATTCCAGGCCGAGACCGGCCAAACACCGATGCAATGGGTGACCGGAGTGCGCGTCCGGCATGCGCAGCAGCTGCTGGAGAGCACGGTGCACGGCGTTGAAAAGATCGGCCGTGACGTCGGATTCAGCTCGCCGGCCAACTTCCGCGAGCAGTTCCGCCGGCGCACCGGCGTTGCGCCGCAGAGCTACCGAAACACCTTCAAAGACCGCAAGGCGGGCTGAGTCAATGCGCCTTGGGCCGCTTCCACAGCACCAACTGCGCCAGCGGAATCTGCATCTCCTCCGGCTCGGCCGCCATTCGCTCGGCAAGACCGGTCTGCAACCGGTTCATGAACTCGGCAGACCGTGGGTCGGCACGGCCACCGACCAGCGCGGCCGCCAGCGTCGGGAACACCGACGCCCTGGCGAATGCCGCCCACTGCGCACCGAAAGCCTTTGCGTCGTGGTCGACTTGGTATTGGGTCCAGAACCGGTCCTCGGCGTCGAACACTTCGAGGTGGTCGACGGAGAGTCGCTCAAGCAATCCCGACGGCGCAAACGGGGAGAGAAAATCAGTGGCGCGACGCGAGACGGTCGGGATGCACATGCGGTGCAACTCGTCCTCGGTCACCAGTCCCGCAGCCACCAGGTCGGCCAGCTCGGCGAGCATGCCACCAAAAAGCGGGCGGTAGCCGAATTCGCCGTCATCACCGATGGCCATCGTCATCACCACAAGACGGCCGCCGGGGCACAGTTCACGGCCGCGGAAGGCGACGAACTCATGCCAGTCATGCGCGGCGAGCTTGGCATAGGCCTCCTTTACTTTCTCGTCGCCGCTGTAGGCCACCTGCAGGTGGTCGGGAATCGGTGCAGGAATCCGGCTGAGCCACTGGATCGCCCACGACGTCCAGCCCAGGTTCACGCTGTTGGACGGCAGGATCTGGGTGTAAAACGACCGACCGACCGCCGAGGCGAAGCTCGCCGCGTCCTTGTGTAGGTAGGAATCGGGGTCGTCTTCCAGCGTCTGGAACAATACGGTGAAGTCGTTGTCCGCCACATCGGTGTGTGCCACCAGGACCGACTGCTCAGGCCGGGTGCGTTTGCGTAGCACCGCGATTGCGGCGCCGACCGGCAGCAGAGAGTTGTGACCTGTGGACGCTCCGTAGTCGGCGACGACGATCGGTTGCGGGGGCTTCGGGAGTGGGACCGCTTGAGCAGCCTGTTCGAAAAGCTCTATCGCTCCCAACAATCCGGCCGCCTGCAGCCGCGAGGTGGCGGTATACGAACCGCTTTCCATCGGCTCGGGGCGCACAACGATGCTTGATTCAGGCATCGCGACCTCCAGGACATGCGGGCAAACAAACCGTCAACTGCGACCGTAGTCCCCGCCAGGCGCCGATGCCGACGAAGGCGCGCGTTCAGTTCGGCTCCGGATAACTCACTTCGGTCAGTTGCTCGGAAACCTCCCACAGCCTGCTGGCGTCGGCCTCGTCCTTGGCATGGGCTCCAACCTTGGCCTCGATGACGCCGCCCCCGGCCGCCTCATAGAAGCCGCGGGGACCGTAGAACGTGCCGCCTTTGGCCTCCGGCGAGGTGGCCGCGTACAGCGCGGGCAGGATTCCCTCGTCGACCTCCTGCCACATGAACGGCACGAACCGCCAACTGAACTTGTAGAACCGTTCCATCGTCGAGGGCTTCGCGCGGCCATGAGAGGGGCCGCTGATCTGCAGGTTCGTCTTGGTGAGGCCGGGATGTGCTGCGGTCGACGTGACGCCCCAGCCAGCTTCGCGGCTGCGCCGGTCGAACTCGCGGGCGAACATCAGGTTCGAGAGCTTGGATTGGCCGTAGGCCTGCATCGCGTTGTAGCTCTTCTCGAACTGCAGGTCGTCGAAGTGCATGCGGCCGGTGCGCGCGGCCAGGCTGCTCAGACTGACAAGGCGCGGTGCTGCCGCCGCGCGCAGCAGCGGCAACACGTGCCCGGTCAACGCGAAATGCCCCAGATGGTTGGCGCCGAACTGCAATTCGAACCCATCCTCGGTGGTGTCGCGCTCCGGCGGCGTCATAACACCGGCGTTGTTGATCAGGATGTCGATGGGCCGGCCCTCGGCATTGAGCTCCTCGCCCAGCGCGGCGACGCTCGCCAACGACGACAGGTCGAGGCTCTTGATCGTCAGCTTCGCGTTCGGCACCGTGGCGCGGATCTGCTCGATCGCGGCTTCACCCTTGGCGCGGTTGCGAATTGCCATCGTCACGTCGGCGCCACCGGCGGCCAGCCGGGTGGCCAGCCCGAGGCCGAGGCCCGAGTTGGAACCGGTCACGACGGCCAACTTCCCGGCCAGATCGGGAACGGTGACGGTGTGCTCATGGCGGGCCATGCAGATCTCCTTGTGTCGGCGTGATAACCGAACAATAACGAACCGGCGGTCTGATAACAAGAGCCCACCGGTCTGATATCTTATTGCCTGTGACGGGAGTTTTTTTGCGCGCACGCCGCCCGGAGCAGATGGCGGCCCGCCGTTCGGCGATCATGACCGGCGCGCGCGAAATGCTGACCGAGAAGAACCTCGCCGACATCAGCCTGCGGGAACTGTCCCACCACGTGGGGCTCGCCAAGTCCAACGTGCTGCGGTACTTCGACAGCCGCGAGGCGATCTTCCTCGAAGTACTCGACGAGGAATTTCAGGCCTGGTTGACCGACCTCGACACCCGCCTTGGCAGGCCGAAGACGAGGAGAGCCGGCTACGCCACCGAAGTGCGGCTGGCGACGACGATGGCCGCGTCGCTGGTGGACGCGGAGCTGCTGTGTGAGCTGCTCGCCTCGATGGCCGTCGTGCTGGAGCGAAACATCTCCTGCGAGTTCGCCCGCGATTTCAAGGCGCGCGCGATGGCGAACGCCGCCGCGGTCGCGCACCTCGTCGCTCGGCATCTGCCGTGGCTGCCCCGCGAATTTACCGAGTTCTTCGCCGAGGGGGCGCTGACGCTGACCGCCGGCATGTATCCGTTCTCCATGCCCACCGAGGCCGTCCGCGTCGCGATGGCCGAGATGGGGTTCCCGGAGCCGCGGCAGCGGTTCAGGGACGGCCTGCACACCGGCCTGATCACCTGGCTGATTGGCGGGGCAGCACAAACCGGGGCATGACAGACTTCGGCCATGAGCCGAAGGTTCGGGCCGCGGATCGCCATCGGTGCCGGCATCCTTACGTTGGTCACCGCGGGGGTCGGGCTTGTCGCGACGCTGATTCTCAACGCGTTCGTCCTCGACGCGTACGACGCCTTCGGTGAGGTGTCGATACCAGGCTCGACCAGCCTGCACCTGCCAGCTGGTGAGATGACCGTCAGCTTCCACACCGTGACGACCGGCCGGCCGACCAGTGGATTTCCCATCCCGGACCTGAGTTTCACCATCACACCGCCTGCCGGGGTTCCGAAACCGCAGGTCTCCGAAAACGTCGGCGCGACAACGTCGGTCAACAGCGATGTGCATGTGCGGGTGTGGACCGTACAGATTCCCCAGGAGGCCACATACGACGTCGAAACCGACGGCAAGGTCAACGGCTACATCAGTCCCAGGCTCGCGTTCGGCCACGGTAGTTCGTACGGATGGCTGACATGGGTGTTCGGCGGGCTGCTTGCCTTGGGGGTGGTGGAGCTTGTGGCCGCGTTGTTCTGGTCCGCCCGTTCAGGCAAGAAGGCGCGGCCGCTTGCGCCGGAGGAGCTGGTGAGCTTCGACGAGTCGACTGGCAACGCACCCGCGTTGCAGTCCGTTCCGAGCTACCCGCCCAGCGATCAGGGCGTGCGGCTCGAGCAGCTCAAGCAGCTTGCCGCGCTTCGGGATTCGGGCACGTTGACCGAAGCGGAGTTCGAGGCGGAGAAACGCCGGATCCTCGACGGCTAGTCGGGGTCGGTGAGTCAGTGGCCGCGCGCCACCCACTCGTCGTAGTGCACGATCTCGTCGCCGATGGTCGTGGAATCGCCGTGGCCGGTGTAGACGACCGTGTCGCCGGGGAGCTTGCCGAGCCGCTCCGATATCGACTCGAGGATGGTGGGGAAGTCGGAGAACGACCGTCCGGTCGCGCCGGGCCCGCCCGAAAACAGGGTGTCGCCGCTGAACACGGCGCCCAGTTCGGGCGCATGCCAGCACACCGACCCGGGGGAATGTCCCGGGGTGTGTATCGCACGCAGTTCGTGACCGGCGACGCGTAACGTATCGCCGTCGTTTACCGTGCGAAAGTCCTTATCCGGATGCGTCATTCGCCACAGCATGTCATCGCCCGCGTGCAACAACACCGGCGCGTCCAGCGCCTCGCCGAGTTCTGGTGCGACCGTCACGTGGTCGTTGTGGCCGTGCGTGCACACCACCGCAACCACATGGCGACCGCCGACCGCCATCACGATCGGGCCGGCGTTGTGCGCGGCGTCGAACACCACCACCTCCGAGTCGTCGCCGACGATCCAGATGTTGTTGTCGACTTCCCAACTGCCGCCGTCGAGTTCGAACACCCCGTGAGTGACGACGCGTTGGATCGGGCCGCCGTTCATCGTCGTCGTCCCCTCTTCGCGCAAGCGTTCATCGTCGTCGTCCCCTCTTCGCCCAAGCGCTCATCGTCGTCGTCCTCTCTTCGCCCAAGCGTTCATCGTCAAAGCACCACCACCGAGCGCAGCACCTCACCGGCGTGCATCTTGTGGAACGCGTCTTCGATGTCGCCGAGCCCGATGCGTTCGGAGACGAACTTCTCCAGCGGCAACCGGCCCTGCAGGTACAGGCTGATCAGGGTGGGGAAGTCACGTTCGGGCAGGCAGTCGCCGTACCACGACGACTTCAGCGAGCCGCCACGGGAGAAGAAGTCGATCAGCGGCATCTCGAGGCGCATGTCGGGCGTCGGGACACCCACCAGCACAACGGTTCCCGCGAGATCACGCGCGTAGAACGCCTGCTTCCAGGTCTCCGGCCGGCCGACGGCGTCGATCACCACGTCGGCACCGTTGCCGTCGGTGAGATCGGCAATGGTCTTTACCGGGTCGAGTTCGCGCGCGTTGATGGTGTGCGTGGCGCCGAAATCCCGCGCCCAGTTCAGCTTCCTGTTGTCGGTATCGACGGCGATGATCCGCTTGGCCCCGACGAGCCGCGCGCCCGCAATCGCCGCGTCCCCCACACCGCCGCAGCCGATCACCGCGACCGTGTCGTCGCGGGTGACCGCTCCGGTGTTGACTGCCGCGCCAAGCCCGGCCATCACGCCGCAGCCAAGCAGCCCGGCCACCGCGGCGTCGGCGGCCGGGTCGACCTTGGTGCATTGGCCCTGGTGCACAAGCGTTTTGTCGGCGAACGCGCCGATACCCAGCGCGGGGGTGAGTTTGGTGCCATCGGTCAGCGTCATCGGCTGAGAGGCGTTGAATGTGTCAAAGCAATACCACGGCCGGCCCCGCTTGCACGCCCGGCACTGACCGCACACCGCGCGCCAGTTAAGGATCACGAAATCGCCTGGCTCCACCGCCGTCACACCGGGTCCCACGGATTCCACGGTGCCCGCGGCCTCATGGCCCAGCAGGAACGGAAACTCGTCGTTGATGCCGCCATCACGGTAGGTCACGTCCGTATGGCAGACGCCGCAGGCGATGACGTCGACGACGACCTCGCCAGGGCCCGGGTCGGGGATGACGACGTCCACCACCTCGACCGGCTCACCCTTCTTCCGTGAGATCACACCGCGCACCGTCTGAGTCATGGGCTACAACCTATCGTCCGCGGTGCAAGGCTAGGGGTGTGATCCCGGCCCTGTACCTGTCCCATGGCGCGCCACCGCTCGTCGACGACGCGGTGTGGGTCTCGCAGCTTGTGGCATGGGCGCGTGAGCTGCCGACGCCGTCGGCGATCCTCGTCGTGTCGGCTCATTGGGAGGCCGCCCCGCTGACGATCGGGTCGACCGTCGCCGATACGCCACTGACGCATGACTTCTGGGGCTTCCCGCAGCGTTACTACGACGTCATCTACGACGCGCCAGGCGCACCAGGCCTCGCCGCGCGCATCGAGGCGTCGATGCCCGACAACGAGCCCGTCGCCAACGACCCGCACCGCAGGCTCGATCACGGCGCCTATGTGCCGCTGACCGTCATGTACCCCGGCGCGACCATCCCGGTGCTTCAGATCTCGATGCCCACCCTGGACCCGCAACGCCTGCTGCACCTCGGCGAGCGGCTGCGACCACTTCGCGACGACGGCGTGCTGATCATCGGCTCCGGCTTCACCACACACGGCCTGCCGTTTCTGGACGATCCGTCGCCCAACGCCGCCCCGCCGGGCTGGTCGACCGAGTTCGACGTGTGGGCGTGCGAACGGTTCGGGGCCGGCGACCTCGACGCGCTCATCGACTTTCGGCATAAGGCTCCCGGCATGCCGTATGCGCACCCGACCATCGAGCACTTCTCGCCGCTCTTCGTCGCGCTCGGTGCGTCGGCCGATCCTGCTCAATCGCCGAGGCAAGTCATCGACGGCTATTGGATGGGCCTGGCGAAGCGGTCCGTTCAGCTGGTGTGATGGCGTGTGATGGCTACGGACATGGACATCTTGACCGGCTACCTCGCCGAGGCGCGCAGCGCTCTTGCGCGCCAGGATTGGCGGGAGTGCTACGCGGCCTACGTGCGCGCCGACGGTGTTGGGCCGATGTCGGTGGACGACCTCGACGCCTACTCGAGCACCGCGTGGCGGCTGGGCCACGGACGTGAAGCGGTCCGGCTGATTGAGCGGGTCTACGGCCGACTGGCCCGCACCGATCCGGCCGCCGCGGCGATGAAGGCCGTCGACCTGACCGTCGTGTGGCGGACGCGAGGCCATCACGCGATCGCCGCCGACTGGGCGGCCAAGGCGGGGCTGCTGCTCATCGGGACTTCGGTCGGCCCCGCACACGGCTACCTCGCCTACGTGGACGCAGTCGCGGCGATCGAGCGTCAAGACACCGAAGGATTGCGCCGGGGAACGCGGACCTTGAACGAGGTCGAACGGCACGTCGACGATCCTGCGCTGGCGGTGCTTTGTCGGGTGATCGATGGCGTGGCCGCAATGCTCGATGGGAGGGACGCCGACGGGTTCCGAATCCTGGATGCCGTGCTGTTGCCCGTGCTCGACCCGCGCGTTCCACTCGAATGGGGTGGCGATGCCTACCGCCTCGCACTGCGGGTAGGCGAGGGCCGTGGGGACGGCCATCATCTCCTGGCGTGGCTCGATTCGATGCAGCGGTGGTGCGACGCCGTCGATTCTGCGCCGTATCGCGCGATCTGCGACGTACACCGAATCCGGACGGGCACGGACCGTGCCACCCGGACTCGGCGCGCGGTCGAACTCCAGCGAGCCGTCGTCGACGTGGACGCCGCAGCGACGGCCATTCTCGAGGAGTTCCTCGCAGGCGGCCCGCGCTGATGGGCGCGCTCGACGGGATTGACGATTGGCCGGCGCAGAATTCCGCTGCCGCTGTGGTCGGGCCGGCAGGCGTGGTCGCAGAGCATGGCAACAACCGGCACCGGTTCGGCCTGGCGTCGGTGACCAAGCCTCTGGTGGCCCGTGCGGCGCAGATTGCGATCGAAGAGGGCGTGATCGAGCTGGACGCCGAGGCTGGCCCTCCGGGGTCCACGGTCCGGCACCTGCTCGCGCACGCGGCGGGGTATGCCATGCACTCGTCTGAGCTGATGGCCCACCCTGGCGCGCGCCGGGTCTACTCGAATTACGGCTTTCAGGTGCTGGCCGAGACGATCGAGCAGGCCTCTGGCATCGCGTTCGGCCGGTACCTGGCCGAAGCCGTGTTCGAGCCGCTCGGCATGGCCGACACCTCGCTCGACGGGGGCGCGGAAGCCGCCGGTTTCGGGGCGACATCGACGGTCGCGGACCTGACGGCCTTCGCAGGCGACCTGCTGCGGCCGTCGACGGTGTCGCCGCAGTTGCATGCCGAGGCCATTGACGTGCAGTTTCCGGGTCTGACCGGGGTATTGCCTGGATTCGGGGTACAGCGGCCCAACGACTGGGGGCTCGGCTTCGAAATCAGGGACGCCAAGTCGCCGCACTGGACCGGATCGACCAACTCGGACCGCACGTACGGCCATTTCGGCCAGTCAGGGACGTTTTTGTGGGTCGATCCGAACGCCGATCTGGCGCTCGTCGTGCTGACCGACCGCGACTTCGGGGAGTGGGCGTACCCACGCTGGCCTGCGCTGTCTGACGAAGTCCTGAGAGAATTCGGGCCAGACTAGCGCAACAGGGGCCTCACAAGGCACAATGGACACGCACGACACAGCTGCAATTCGGAATCACCAGGTCGTCGGGGAAGACGTCCCTCGTGGAGCCGAAGGAGCAGCAGATGCGTGCAGCGAACCAATTCGCCGACGCGGCGACGGGCGTGGTCTACATCCATGCCTCACCCGCGGCGGTATGCCCGCACGTCGAGTGGGCGTTGTCGTCGACCCTTCAGGCAAGGGCGAACCTCAAGTGGACCCCGCAACCCGCCATGCCGGGACAGCTGCGCGCGGTCACAAACTGGATCGGCCCTGTCGGAACGGGAGCTCAGCTGGCCAATGCTCTGCGCTCGTGGTCGGTGCTGCGGTTCGAGGTGACCGAAGACCCCAGCGCCGCCGTCGACGGGCACCGCTGGTGCCACACCCCGCAGCTGGGCCTCTGGAGCGGCGCGATGAGCGCCAACGGGGACGTGATCGTCGGCGAGATGCGACTGCGCACGTTGATGGCGTCGGGTGCTGACACGCTCGCCGCCGAACTCGACTCGGTGCTCGGCACCGCATGGGACGAGGCGCTCGAGCCGTACCGCGATGGCGGGGACACCGCCGAGGTCAGCTGGCTGAGCCGCGGAGTCGGGTAGCCGACGACATTGAGCCGCGGAGTCGGGTAGCCGACGACATTGAGCAGCGGAGTCGGGTAGCCGACGACATTCAGCCGCGCCGCGGGGTGAGGATTTTCAGCGCCGCGGGCACCGCCGACACTTCGACGGGCAGGGGGCACGCGTACTCGCCGTCGGCGTAGGCGTTGATGCCCCGCGCGTCAACGCCGACCGACCTCGCGCGTTCGGTGGTGACCCGGTCGAGTTCGACATGGGTGCCCTTGAAGACGGTGGGGAACAAGCGAATCAGCCGGGTCCGCGACGTCGCGTGCACCAGCGTGATGTCGAGCTGGCCGTCGGCGTGGTCGGCCGTCGGGCAGATCAACATGCCGCCACCGTAGCTCTTGGTGTTGCCGAAGGCGGCAAGGGTCAAGTCGGCGACGATCTCCTCGCCGTCGTCGAATGCCAGCCGGAACGGCAGCGGTCGCAGCGCTGAGAGCTCGGCCACCATCGCCAGGTTGTACCGCATCCGGCCATGCGGCCATCGCATGCGATTGGTGCGATCGCTGACCAGCGAGTCGAATCCGGCGGCCATTACGGTGCCGAACCACTTCTGCACCCCGCTGTGATTGTCGATGCGGCCGAGGTCGACCGTCTCGGCCCAGCCGTCGGCAACCACGTCGGCTGCCGCCTCGGGATCGTCCCTTGGCAGCACAAATTCGCGGGCATGGTCGTTGCCGGTGCCCCCCGGGATGATGCCAAGGGGGATGTCGCCGAGCGCTAACGACTGCAGCGCAAGCGAAATGACACCGTCGCCACCGCACACCACAACTGCGTCGGTGCCGCGCGCGAGCGCGTCGTCGAGCAGCCGGCGCGCGTGATCCGCGTCGGTACCGACGATTTCGCACACTTCAACGCCCCGCTGCCCCAACCGTCCGATCGCCCGCTCGGCCGCGTGCGGCGCGTTACCGTGGCCCGAAATCGGGTTCGTCAGCACGGTGACGCGGCCGATCTCGCGCACGGTCACGGAATGAGCTTGCCGGGGTTGAGGATTCCCGCGGGATCGAGCGTCGCTTTGACGACCCGCAGCACCGCGACGCCAAGGTCGCCTACCTCCGCGGTCATCCACGGCCGATGGTCGGCGCCCACAGCATGGTGGTGGGTGATGGTGGCACCGGTGCGCATCATCGCGTCCGACGCAGCGGTCTTCGCCGTGCGCCACTGCTCGCTCGGATTGCCGCGCTGCCCTGCGACGACGGTGAAGTACAGCGACGCGCCGGTGGGATACACATGCGAAATGTGGCACAGCACAAGCGCGGGCGTGCCCGATTCGGCGAGTGAGGTCGTCAGCGCCTCGGTGACAGCGGCCTTCAGCGCCGCGACGTTGGACCAGTTGGTCGCGGTCTCGAGCGTCTCGCACAGCGCGCCCGCCGACAGCAGTGAGTCACGCAGATACGGAGCACCGAACCGGCCGTGCTCCCATGCGACCGCAGGCGCCTCGCCAAGCGATGTGCCGCCGCGCGCACCCAGCAGCGCACGCGTTTCGGCGTGACGGCTCTCGACGTGTGCCTCGGTGCCCTCGAACACGGTGACGGCAAGGCAGCCGCCGGTGATGCGGTCCTCGCCGATGCTTTCGGTGGTGGCGAGGTTGACGCCGGTCTCCGCCTCGTCGGAGAGCCGGATCACGGTCGGCCCTGTGCCGGTCTGGACGACGGCGCGCAGCGCGTCGGCACCGGTCGCGAAGTCAGGGAACGACCACGCCTCATAGCGCGTGGCCGCAGGCACCGGATGTACCCGAACGCGCACCCGGGTGATGATCCCGAACACGCCTTCCGAGCCGATCATCAGTTGTCGCAGGTCAGGGCCCGCCGCCGAGTCCGGCGCTCGGCCGAGGTCGAGCACCCCGGCGGGCGTCACCGCGCGCAGGCCGCGCACCATGTCGTTGAAACGGCCATAACCAGCGGAATCCTGGCCGGACGACCGCGTCGCGGCGAACCCGCCGATCGTCGCGAATACAAAACTCTGCGGGAAGTGGCCTAGGGAGAAGCCGCGTTCGCCCAGCAGGCGTTCGGCCTCGGGCCCGGTCAGTCCGGCGCCAAGCTCTGCTTCGCAGGAGATCTCGTCGAGGGTGTGCAGCTCGTTGAGCCGTCGCAGGTCCAGCGACGCCACGGCCTTGAAGTCACCGCGAATCGGATCAAGGCCGCCAACCACGCTGGTGCCGCCGCCGAACGGGACGATCGCGATGCTGTGGTCCGCGCTGTAGGAAAGAATCGCCGCGATCTCTTCTTCACTGCCGGGCAACAGCACCGCGTCGGGTGCATCCTGCACGCCGGAGTCCTTGCGGCGCAACAGGTCAAGCGTCGACTTGCCGCCCGCGCGCAGCAACCGGGCACGGTCGTCGACGCCGCAGTACCCGGCGCCGACGATCGCAGCCAACCCATCGCGATCGGCAGGCGACAGCGCCGACGGCCGCAACCGGACCTGCTCGGGCTCGAGTTCCGCCGGAGCCGAGTCCTCGACGCCGAGCGCCTGCTTGATCAGCGATCGAATTCCCTCTGACAGCGGTTTCGCCTCGGCGGGGTCACCCCATGCGTTCCACTTCATCGGGGGCAGGAGTGCGCTCTGTTGCTCATCCGGACGCGTCATGCGTTACAGTATTACATATG
>JAOPVX010000449.1 GCA_025965975.1 Mycobacterium sp.
CGGGAACAACACTCCGCAGTCGACAATCAACAGCCGACCCAGATGCTCGAAAACGGTCATGTTGCGGCCAATTTCGCTGATTCCACCCAATGCGGTGACCCGCAGTCCCCCGGGGGCCAGCGGTCCCGGTGGCTTGAGTTCTTCGTTCACTAGCGCAGCACCGCGGCAGCCCGCATATCGGCGACAAGCGCCTCGAGCTGCGCAGGGGTAGCCGGGATCTGCGGCAGCCGAGGATTACCAACCTCGATGCCCTGCAGACGCAGGCCCTCCTTGGCCAAGGTGACTCCGCCCAACCGCGCCTGCGCATCGCTCAACGGCCCAAGCGTGACGGTGATCTTGCGGGCCGTCGCGACGTCACCGGAAGTAAACGCGGACAACATGTCTCGCAGCTGACCGGCGGCCAGGTGTCCCCAGACGCTGACAAAGCCGACGGCACCCATCGCCAGCCACGGCAGGTTCAGCGCATCGTCACCCGAGTAGTAGGCCAGCCCGGTCTCGGCAATGATCTGTCCACCGCCGTGCAGGTCGCCCTTAGCGTCCTTGATGGCCACGATGTTCGGATGCTCTGCCAGCGTGCGGATGGTGTCCCACTCGATCGCGACCGCGGACCGCGGCGGAATGTCGTAGAGCACGACTGGCAGCTCGGTGGCGTCGGCCACCGCGGTGAAGTGCGCGACCAGTCCGGCCTGCGGCGGGCGCGAGTAATACGGCGTCACCACCAGCAGGCCGTGCGCGCCCTCTGCCGCGGACGCCTTCGCCAGGCGCACGCTGTGCGCGGTGTCGTATGTGCCCGCACCCGCGATGACCCGTGCTCGGTCGCCGACCGCGTCCAGCACCGCGCGCAGCAGCGCGATCTTCTCGTCGTCGGTGGTGGTCGGTGACTCGCCGGTGGTGCCCGACAGCACCAGGCCGTCGCAGCCGGAGTCGACGAGGTGGGTGGCGAGCCGGCCCGCGGCATCGGTGTCCAGCGACCCGTCGGGCTTGAAAGGAGTCGCCATTGCGGTCAGCACGGTGCCCAATCGGGCGGTCACGTCGAATCCGCTGATACTCACGGCCACCAAGATTACCCGCTCGACCTCACCCTTCCGCAGCTATATCTGGCCAGCTCCGTCAAGCCTCCGTGGCCGGATCCCGGCCAGCTCCGTCAAGCCTCCGTGGCCGGATCCTGGCCAGCTCCGTCAAGCCTCCGTGGCTGGATCCCGGCCAGCTCCGTCAAGCCTCCGTGGCTAACGGGCTGGTCGCCACCTCCGTGCCGTCTGCCAGCGTGGAGATCTCGAAGTCGGCGAAGACCTGCGGGGCGAGGTCGATGAGCCGGCGCAAACACTCGATGGCCAGCCGGCGGATTTCGACGTCGGCGTGCTCGCTGGCCCGCATCGCGATGAAATGCCGCCACGCCCGGTAGTTCCCGGTGACCACGATGCGCGTCTCGGTCGCATTGGGCAGCACGGCCCGCGCCGCCTGCCGGGCTTGCTTGCGCCGCAGCACGGCGTTGGGCTGGTCGGCGAACTTGGCCTCGAGCTTCGTCAACAACTCGGCGTATGTCGCGCGGCTGGCGTCGGCGGCGGTCGTGAAGATCTCCTGCAGTTCGGCGTCGTCCTCGATTCCCGGTGGCACGACGACCTGGGCGTCGTGTTCGGGGACGTATCGCTGCGACAACTGCGAGTAGGAGAAATGGCGATGCCGGATCAGTTCGTGTGTGCAGGACCGCGAGATGCCGGTGATGTAGAACGACACCGTCGCGTGCTCGAGCACCGAGAAGTGGCCGACGTCGATGATGTGGCGCAGGTATCCGGCGTTGGTTGCGGTCCGAGGATTGGGCTTCGACCAGCTCTGATAGCACGCGCGGCCGGCGAACTCCACGAGCGCGGGCCCGCCGTCGGCGTCGGTGCTCCACGGCACGTCGGGCGGCGCCATGAACTCGGTCTTGGCGATCAGTTGCACGCGCAGTGGCGTGGTCTCGGCCACGGCTCACCCTAACGTGGCGGCCGTTGCCGACCTTCTTTCGCTGCATCCCGCGCAAGCTTTCGCTGCATCCCGCGCAAGCGGAGTCGTCATGATTGAGGCAACGTTAGGGTTGGGTATGGCCGCCCCGACGCTCGCTCCCCGCCTGCTCGACGTCATCGATCTCGACATCCTGCCGCTGACCGAACGCGGTGTCGCCGACGGAAACAAGATTTTCGGCGCGGCACTACTACGCAAGTCCGATCTGTCGCTGGTTCTCGCGGGAACCAACGACGAAACCGAAAATCCGCTGCTGCATGGCGAAATCAACACCCTCAACCGGTTCTACGAGTTGCCCGAGCGGCCATCGACTCGCGATGTGTTGTTTCTGTCCACCCACGAACCCTGTCCACTGTGCTTGTCGGCCATCACCTGGGCGGGATTCGACAACTTCTACTACTTCTTCAGTTACCAGGATTCCCGGGATGCCTTCGCTATTCCTCATGACCTGAAGATCCTCAAGGAAGTGTTCGGTGTGGACGACGGCGACTACCGGCGCAGCAACTCATTCTGGACCGCGTATTCGATACCGGAGCTGGTCGAGTCCGAGCCCGAGCTGCAACGCACCGACTTGCGCCAGCAGCAGGAACGGATCCGCGCCCGGTACGCCGCGCTATCCGCGCAGTATCAGGATTCGAAGGGCGACAACGACATTCCGCTGAGCTGACGCCGCAGGGCGGGCGCCAGATCACCCCGATCCCCGACCGTGACGTCGCCCAACCCGAGCCACGATGCCATCGCCGCCAGCTCGGGGGCAAGCGCCTCGACCACCCGCGACCGTTGCTGCCCATCCTCCGCGAACGCCCCGACGACGTGCAGCGCATCCCTGGTCCGTTCGGCCTTCAGGTCCACGCGCGCGACGAGCCGCCCGTCGAGCAGGAACGGCCACACGTAGTAGCCGTATTGGCGCTTCGCCGCTGGCACATAGATCTCGATCCGGTAGTGAAAATCGAAGAGCCGTTGCACTCTTGGCCGGAAGAAGATCAACGGGTCGAACGGGCACAGCAGCGCGGTGCCACGGTCGAGCCGCGGCACCATCTGGCCGGCACGTAGATATGCCGGCGCATTCCAGCCGGCTACGTCGACCCGTTCGAGCTCTCCGTCGGCGACAAGCTTTCCGAGCGCCGGCTTGACTTGTTGTGCGGCGAGCCGGAAGTAGTCGCGAATGTCGGCCTCGGTCCCCACCCCCAGCGCGCTGGCCGCCCGCAGCGTGAGCTCGCGCACGGCTTCCTCGTCGTCGATCTTGCGGGCCACCACCTCCGGCGGCAGCACGTTCTCGGTCAGGTCGTAGTGGCGGGCGAACCCGACCCGGGTGGCCGTCGTCAGCACCCCGGCCGCGAACAGCGCCTCGGTCACCCATTTGGTGTCGCTGCGGTCCCACCACGGGCCCTTCCTGCCGCGTTGTTCGGCACCCAGGTGCGCCTCGATCTGCCCGGCCGTGGCCGGGCCGAGTTCCTTGACGGCTGCGACGACGTCGTCGGCCATCCGCGGGTTCTTCTTGACGATGTGCGTGCCCCACCGCCCGTGGGTGTACTCGCGCATCCGCCAGCGCAGCAGCGGCCAGTCATCGACCGCCATCAGAGCGGCCTCGTGCGCCCAGTACTCGACGAGCAGCCTCGGTGAGCGCGCGGAGTGACTCCAAGCGGCACGTTCGAGCACGTCGCGGTCGTAGGCCCCGAGCCGGCTGAACACCGGCGCATAGTGGGCCCGCACCGCCACCGACACCGAATCCAGTTGCAGCACCTGGATACGCGAGATGAGCCGCCGCAGGTGTGCTCGGGTGACAGGGCCCCGCGGTTTCGGCTCGGCGAAGCCCTGCGCGGCGACGGCGACGCGGCGCGCCTGGGCGGCAGTCAGCGCGGTCATGCCCGGTGATAGCTGTGATACCGGTAGCGCAGTCCTGAGCTACTGGTGAGCCACTCCCCCGTGGTGCCGACCCAGGCTTCGTCCAACACCGGCGCCACCGCGTCGGCGTCCCGACGCGGCAGGTCGATCTCGATCTCGGTCACCTCACATCGCGTCGCGATCGGCAACGCGAGCGCATAGACCTGCTCTCCTCCGATCACCCAGCTCTCATCCCCGGTGAGCGTGTCCTCGAGCGTCGTCACCACTTCTGCACCGTCGGCCATGTAGTCAGCTTGCCGGGTGACTACGACATTTCTGCGCCCCGGCAGCGGCCGCACCCTTGACGGCAGCGATTCCCAGGTCAGCCGCCCCATCACCACGGTGTGGCCAACGGTGAGGTCCTTGAACCTGGCCTGGTCCTCGGGCAGCCGCCATGGGATGCCGTTGTCGCGGCCGATGACACCTGAGGTGGACTGGGCCCAGATCAGGCCGACTGTCCTCACCGAGATTCGGCCCTGCAAGCAGGCCTCACCACCCGAGATTCGGCCCTGCAAGCAGGCCTCACCACCCGAGATTCGGCCCTGCAAGCAGGCCTCACCACCCAAGATTCGGCCCTGCAAGCAGGCCTCACCACCCAAGATTCGGCCCTGCAAGCAGGCCTCACCACCCAAGATTCGGCCCTGCAAGCAGGCCTCATCACCCAAGATTCGGCCCTGCAAGCAGGCCTCATACCGCCACGGGCGCCTTGATCGCCGGGTGCGGGTCGTAGTTCACGATGGCGATGTCGTCGTAGGTGTAGCCGAATATCGAATCACGCGGCGCCAGAACGAGTTCCGGGTATGGCCGCGGCTCGCGGGACAGCTGCTCGGTGACCTGTTCGACGTGGTTGTCGTAGATGTGACAGTCGCCGCCGGTCCAGACGAACTCCCCCACTGACAGACCGGCCTGCGCAGCCATCATGTGCGTCAGCAACGCGTAGCTGGCGATGTTGAACGGCACACCGAGGAACAGGTCGGCGCTGCGCTGGTAGAGCTGGCAGGACAGCCGCCCATCGGCGACGTAGAACTGGAAGAACGCGTGGCATGGCGGCAACGCCATCTGCGGGATCTCACCGACGTTCCACGCCGAGACGATGTTGCGCCGTGAGTCCGGGTCGACCTTCAGCAGCTCGAGTGCGGCGCCGATCTGGTCGATGTGCTCGCCCGAGGGCGTCGGCCACGACCGCCACTGCACGCCGTAGACCGGACCCAGATCGCCTGTCTCCGAAGCCCATTCGTCCCAGATGCGGACGCCCCGGTCCTGCAGCCACCGTACGTTCGAGTCGCCGCGCAGGAACCACAGCAGCTCGTAGATCACCGACTTGGTGTGCACCTTCTTGGTGGTGATCAGCGGGAATCCGGCCGTCAGGTCGTAGCGCATCTGGTGGCCGAACAGGCTGCGAGTGCCGGTGCCGGTGCGGTCCGATTTGGGTGTGCCGCGCTCGAGCACCACCCCGAGCAGATCCTCGTACGGCGTGGCGATTGGCACGTCGGTTAGCTTACGTCCAGTGCCGACGAGTAGAACGGATGCCATGCCGAGTATCCGCAGCATCTCCGCGACCGTCACCACTCCCGACGGCACCTGCCCCGTGACCCTGCACACCCCGAACGGCACCGGCCCATGGTCGGCGGTGGTGATGTATCCCGACGCCGGCGGTGTCCGACCGACCTTCCAGGAGATGGCGGCCAGGTTGGCCGGCTTCGGCCACGCCGTGCTGCTGCCCGACGTGTACTACCGCGACGGCGACTGGGAACCGTTCGAGATGGAGACCGTGTTCGGCGATCCCGAGCAGCGCAAGCGCCTGATGACGATGGTCGGCAGCGTCACGCCCGACATGATCGCAACGGATGCGGCCGCGTTCTTCGACTTTCTGGCGTCGCGGCCCGAGGTTTCCGGTGACGCGTTCGGCGTCTGCGGGTATTGCATGGGCGGGCGGACGTCGGTGATCGTCGCCGGCCGGGTGCCCGACCGGGTGGCAGCCGCGGGGTCGTTCCACGGCGGCGGCCTTGTCACCGACGACGCCACCAGCCCGCATCTGCTCGCCGACCAGATGAAGGCGACGGTCTACGTTGCCGGCGCCGAGAACGACGCGTCGTTCACTCCCGAACAGGCCGAGACCCTGGACAAGGCGCTGACCGCGGCGAACGTTACACACAAGATCGAGATCTATCCGGCCGCACACGGATTCGCCGTCCCGGACAACCCGCCGTACGACAAGGACGCCGCCGAGCGGCACTGGATCGCGCTGCAGCAGCTGTTCGAGTCCGCATTGCCTCATTGAGGGTGGTGTCGCTGCGGGCACTGAACCGGGCCACGCTCGCCCGCCAGCTACTCCTGCAGCGCTCGCCGATGAGCGCGCTGGACGCGATCGAGCGCCTCGTCGGAATGCAGGCGCAGGCGCCGTTCGCGCCGTATTACGGGTTGTGGAGCAGGCTCGACGGCTTCACCGGCGAGGAGCTGTCCGGCCTGCTGTCCTCCCGCAAGGCCGCTCGCATCGTGCTGATGCGCGGCACCATCCATCTCGTCACGGCCAGGGACTGTCATCGGCTGCGCCCGCTGGTCCAGCCGGCATTGGATCGCATGCTGGCGACCAACGCCACGCATGGCAGGCCGCTCGCGGCCGTCGATGTGGCCGCGCTCGTCGACACGGCAAAGCAGCTTCTGGACGCCGAGGCGCTCACTCCCGGCGAGGTCGGCGCCCGGCTGGCCGAACAATGGCCGGAAACGCCGAAGGGATCCCTTGCCGAGGCCGCACGCAGCCTGCTGCCGTTGGTGCAGGTTCCGCCACGGGCGCTCTGGCAGCGCAGCGGACAGGTCCGGCTGAGGACCGCGACGGCCTGGCTGGGCAGGCCGCGCGGGAAACCGCTGACGATCGACGAAGTCGTGGTGCGCTACCTCGGGGCGTTCGGCCCCGCGAGCGTCGCAGACGTGCAGACGTGGAGCGGGCTGCGCAGGCTGGGCGAGGTGGTCGAGCGGCTGGATGCGCGGCTGATGCGGGTCAAAGGCGAGGGCGGACAAACGCTTTACGACCTTCCGGAGGCGCCACGGCCCGATCCGGAGATAACGGCGCCGGTGCGGCTCGTCGCGCCGTTCGACAACATCCTGCTCTCGCATGCCAACCGCACCCGGGTGATCTCCGACGAGCACCGCAAGAGATTGTTCTCGGGCCGCAACGGGGTCTTTCCCGGCACGGTGCTGGTCGACGGGTTCGTCGCAGGAACGTGGGAGCTGGTCGGCAAGGGCGAATCGACCAGCATGCACGTGCGGCCCTATGTCGCGATGCGTCGCGGCGTGCTCGATGCGGTTATTTCGGAGGGAAACCGCTTGCTGCAGCGCGCCTTTGAGGTGACGGACCCGCAGGTGGCGGTTACTCAGTAGGTTCGTCGCGGTTTCGGTGGCTGAATCGCGCCATCGCACGAACAAGTCCCCGCCCGGCGTAGACGCCCGCCGCGACCGACACGATGATCATCACGACGAACAACAACAGCCAGTTACTTCGACTGTGGCTGACGTTCCACCAGATGATGGTGAACAGCACGGCACAGATGAACACCACGATGTCGCGCCAATTGCCCTCGTAGGACGCGGCCGCAAGACGCAGCTCGCGGCTCTTCTCCGATGCGGTGATCAGGTCATCGATGCGCTGATCGATGCTCTGCCGCAATCTCTCTCGCCGCTGCGTCTGGTCGAGTGGAATCCTCTCTAACAGGTCGAAATCCTTGGCGATCAGACCGCGGACATCGGGCGCTCGCAGGTTTCCCGCTGCGACACCGAGCAGTGCCCCGCCGGCGATCGGCGCAGCGCCCAAAGCGAGGTTCGCGATACCTGACATGTTTCCTCCGTCATTCCATCAATGTCGCGGCCAGCGTGCCACCGAGCTCATACGCCCGTTCGCGAACGCCGGCGTCGATGGTGCCGATGACTTCGAGCACGTCGGCGGCCTTGGTCAGCGCGAGCCCGGTGGCCACCTTGTCCACCGCGTTGGCCGCGCCCACGGTGTCGTTATTGCCATGCACCCACAAGCCGTATGGCCGGCCGGCCACGTGATCGAGGCTCGGGTAGTAGACGGTGTCGAAGAAATGCTTCAGCGCGCCGGACATGTACCCCAGATTGGCGGTGGTGCCGAACAAGTACCCGTCCGCGTCGAGCATGTCGGGGACCGTCGCCGCCAGGGCAGGCCGCACCTCGATATCAACCCCCTCGATGTCGGGATCCTTGGCGCCGGCGAGCACGGCTTCGAGCAGTTCGCGGGTGGCAGGCGACGGCGTGTGATGCACGATCAGCAGGGTCTTGCTCACCGACCCTCCTCCATATCGACGGCCTTCCTCATGGCCTCGCGGGCGCGGCTGCGGTCCCCGGCGTAGTCGTAGGCTCGCGCCAGCCGGTACCAGCGGCGCCAATTGTCCGGATCATCGTCGAGCTCACTGCGGACGGTTTCGAACAGCGCATCCGCTGCGTCACGCTGGATCCGCCCCGACGGCATCCGCGGCAGCGAGCCGACGTCGAGCTCCATGCCTTCCTGGCGCACGATTCGGGCCAGTCGCTGGTGGGCCAGCCCGGCCCGCAGCGTGCTGACCATCACCCAGATCCCGATCAGGGGCAGGATCATCAACGCAAGGCCGAGGCCGATGGCCGCCGGCCGTCCGGAGGAGATGAACGCCATCGCGATGCGGCCAAGCATCACGAAGTACACGACCAGGGCCACGCACATGAAGCCGATCACCAGCTGGATGCGCAGTGCACGCGCCCCTTCGGTCATGTCAAGTGAAGGAGGGGCTCGAGACCCACGGTGAGGCCGGGGTGTTCGCCGACCGTGCGGACCGCCAGCAGCACACCGGGCACGAAAGACGTGCGGTCCAGACTGTCGTGCCGGATTGTCAGGGTCTCCCCTTGCGTGCCGAAAAGCACTTCCTGATGCGCGACCAGCCCGGCGAGCCGCACGGAGTGGACCGGAATGCCGTCGACGTCTGCGCCGCGGGCACCCTCGAGGCCGGTACTGGTGGCATCGGGGTTGGGGGGCAAGCCTTTTCGGGCCTCCGCAATCAGGCGAGCGGTGCGCGCCGCGGTGCCGGAGGGCGCGTCGGCTTTGTGCGGGTGGTGCAGTTCGATGACTTCAACGGATTCGAAGAAGCGGGCGGCCTGCTTGGCGAATCGCATTGAGAGCACCGCACCGATGGCGAAGTTCGGGGCGATGAGGACCGCGACGTCCGACTTGTCAGCGAGCCAGACTTTCACTTGGCTCACGCGTTCATCGGTGAATCCGGTGGTGCCGACCACGGCGTGGATTCCGTTGTCGATCAAGAACTTCAGATTGTCCATCACGACATCGGGGTGGGTGAAGTCGATGACGACCTCGGTCTCGCTGTCGGTGAACAAGCTCAGCGGATCCCCCGCGTCGACCCCGGCCGTGAACGTGAGGTCTTCGGCGGCCTCGACGGCCGCAACCATGGTCGCGCCGACCTTGCCCTTGGCGCCAAGCACACCAACTCGCATGCGCCTACCCTAGCTTCCGGACTCTCAGACAGGACATCGCGTCACTGCCGTCATTCCAAATGACTTGCACCACTTTCGTTTCAGCTGTGGATAAGTGTTTCAGCTGTGGATAAGTTCTGTTGTTGTCCACTCTTGTCGATGGTTCGAACTAGTGTTCGAGATATGAGGTCGGGCGTCCCATCGGATCGAGAGGCCATCACGGCCGCCCTCGACCGGTTCGAAGCCGCCCAAGCGGAGGTCGCGGCGCTGTCGTTTGATGCGCTGAGCGCACCGGAAGTGCTCACCGTCAAGGACCGGTTGGAGACGGTCTATCGCAGGCAGACCGCGGTCGATCACCGGCTCAGCCATCAGCTCACCTCTCAAGCCAGCCCGGTCGATTTGGGGGGCAAGTCGTGGACCGACGTGCTCTGCAACCGGCTGCGCATCGGCCGTGGCGAGGCCCGCCGGCGCCTCGATGAAGCCGAAGACTTGGGGCCCCGCACCGCGTTCACCGGCGAACCGTTGCAGCCGGGGCTGCCCAACGTGGCGGCCGCGCAAGCCGCCGGCAAGATCGGCGCCGAACATGTCCGGATCATTCGCCGGTTCTTTGCCGATCTGCCCAACGCCGTCGATTTCGAAACCCGTCAGGCATGCGAGGCCGACCTGGCCAGGATCGCCGGCGAGCACACACCCGACGCGTTACGTAAAGCGGCCGACCGGCTGATGGCGCTGGTGCACCCGGACGGAGACTTCAGCGATGTCGACCGGGCACGGCGCAGGGGACTCACCATCGGCAGGCAGGGCCACGACGGCATGTCACCCATCACCGGTGCGCTGGATCCCGAGGCACGCGCGACGTTCGAAGCGGTGCTGGCCAAGCTGGCCGCGCCGGGGATGTGCAATCCCGATGACGAGGTCCCATGCGTGGACGGGCAACCCTCAGAGGCCGCGATCCATGGTGATATGCGCAGCCAGGCCCAACGCAACCACGATGCACTGAAAGCCGCCAGCCGTGCGGTGCTGGCGTCGGGGAAGCTGGGTCAGCTCAACGGGCTGCCCGTCACCGTCATCGTCTCCACCACCCTGCAAGAACTCGAATCGGGGTGCGGGCAGGCCGTCACCGCCACCGGAAGCCTGCTGCCGATGTCGGCAGTGATCCGGATGGCCAGTCACTCCTACCACTATCTGACAATCTTCGACAAAGACACCGGCAAAGCGCTCCACCTCGGACGGACACGCCGCATCGCTTCGGCCGCGCAACGAATTGTGTTGCACGCCAGGGATCGCGGCTGTACCCGTCCCGGCTGTACCGTGGCCGGGGCGTACTGCCAGGTCCACCATGCTGTAGCGGATTGGGCCGACAGCGGCGAAACCAACGTCGACGACCTGACCCTCGCGTGTCCCCAGGACAACCGCATGGTCAAACCGGGCGGCTGGACCACGCGAAAACGCAAAGACGGTCGCACCGAATGGATCCCGCCACCACACCTCGACAGCGGCCAGTCACGGGTGAACAACTATCACCACCCCGAGAACTACCTGCTGCCCGAAGAAGGCGAAGAACCCACCGCGGACTGATACGCCCGCGCCGACGACACATTGGTCCGGTGGCGCGGGCAGCTCCGGCGGGTCCAAGGGCTGACCGGCCGGCACTACAGAATCGGCGCCCTCATCGAACTCGGTGGGGGCGCCGATTCTTGCCGGAAGGGCTACAGCGGCGAGGCACCGCGCAGGTGTTCGAAGATCAGCGATGTCTGCGTGCCTGCGACGTCGGCGTCGGCATTGAGGTTCTCCACCACGAACGACCGCAGGTCGTCTGTGTCACGCGCGGCAACGTGAAGGATGAAGTCGTCGGCTCCGGCCAAGAAGTAGACATCCATCACCTGGGGCTTGCGCCTTATCTGCTGAATGAAGTTGCGGATCTTGCCGCGCGCATTGGACTGCAGGCTGACCGAGATCATCGCCTGCAGCGTCAGCCCGATCGAGGCGGGGTCGATATCGGCGTAGAAACCCCGGATCACCCCCAACTCCTGCAGCCGCCGGACGCGGCCGTGGCAGGTCGACGGGGCGATGCCGACGAGCTCGGCCAGCGCGCTGTTGGATATGCGCGCATCGGCGTGCAGGGCGGTCAGGACGCGCCGGTCGACAACGTCGATCTCGACGTGCTGAACATCCTTCGATGGCCGAGCCGCTGTCATCGCCGATCTCGTCAATCCTTCTGTCATACCGGGATGATACCGAAGAATCGTCATCCTGATTGCCATTCAGTCGAAAGTTCTTCACAATTTGGGTAGCCAACACGACTTTTAGTAGCCAACACGACTTTTAGGAGCCGTCATGCGCGTCGGAATCCCGACCGAGATCAAAAACAACGAGTATCGAGTGGCCATCACCCCGGCCGGGGTGGCCGAGCTGGTCCATCGCGGCCACGAGGTGATCATCCAATCCGGCGCGGGTGAGGGTTCGGCGATCTCCGACGCCGACTTCAAGCGGGTCGGCGCCCAGCTGATCAGCGGCGCCGACCAGGTGTGGGCCGAGACGGAGCTGCTGCTGAAGGTCAAGGAGCCGACCGAGGCCGAATACAACCGCATGCGCAAGGGCCAGACGCTGTTCACCTATCTGCATCTGGCGGCGTCCAAGCCGTGCACCGATGCGCTGATGGCATCGGGTACCACGTCGATCGCATACGAAACCGTGCAGACTGCCGACGGCGCGCTGCCGCTGCTTGCCCCGATGAGTGAGGTCGCCGGACGGTTGTCGGCCCAGGTCGGTGCGTATCACATAATGCGCAGCCACGGCGGCCGTGGCGTCCTGATGGGCGGCGTGCCCGGGGTCGCGCCTGCGGACGTGGTGGTCATCGGTGGCGGTACCGCCGGCTACAACGCCGCGCGCGTCGCCGCGGGGATGGGCGCCCATGTGACGGTCTTCGACGTCAACATCAACAAGCTCCGCGAGGTCGACGCCGAGTTCGGCGGCCGCATTGAGACCCGGTATTCGTCGATTCTCGAGCTCGAGGATGCGGTCAAGAAGGCGGACCTGGTGATCGGCGCGGTGCTGGTGCCCGGCGCCAAGGCGCCCAAGCTGGTGACGAATTCGACTGTCGCGCACATGAAGTCGGGCGCGGTGCTGGTCGACATCGCCATCGACCAGGGCGGCTGCTTCGAGGATTCGCGCCCCACCACCCACGACGACCCGACGTTCGCGGTGCACGACACGCTGTTCTACTGCGTGGCCAACATGCCAGGCGCGGTGCCCCGCACGTCGACCTACGCGCTGACCAACGCCACCATGCCGTACGTGCTGAAGCTGGCCGACAAGGGCTGGAAGGCCGCCTGCCGGGCCGATCCGGCGCTCGCCAAGGGCCTGTCCACGCACGAAGGTGAGCTGCTCTCCGAGCAGGTGGCAGCCGACCTCGACCTTCCCTGGACCGATCCGGCCGGCGTGCTGGCCTGACTCCCGATACCGATCCGGCCGGCGTGCTGGCCTAACTCCCGATACCGATCCGGCCGGCGTGCTGGCCTAACTTTCACCACGCGAACCCGGGCGCCGCAGGCCAGCGGTGCCCGGGTTTGCCATTGCATGGGGTAGATCGCGGCAACGATAGGGAATCGCCCGATTCGTCGCCGGCAATGATCGCCATAGCGTCATCTCCGTAACGCACCAATCGGGTTGAGCCCGTTCCCGACGGAGGAGACGCAATGCGGCGGATGCCGGGACCGATCGAGAGTCGGTGTCGGCTGTCTTCGTCTCCCCCGGCCGCACGTCCCCACGCCGGACGTCCCCAGGCCGCACGTCCTCAGGCCGCACGTCCTCAGGCCGCACGTCCCCGGGCCGCACGCGAGCGCAGGCGTAAGCCTGCCTCGACGATCACCAGCAAATTCGAGTTTCGCATCATGGCTAATTTGTCCCGCGCCCGGTCAAGCTATCCCATTATTCGGACTCGATGCCCATTGTTAAGACTCGATCCGGTCGGGCCACCGGCCGCTATCGCCTTTTCGCCCTCCGGCGAACGCGACCGCGCTGACCTGCGGTCGTACGTTCGGATGATTGTTCTACATTTGCTACACCCGTTTGTTGGGGAAAATCCGCGATCTCGAAGAACGAGTAGTGCACTACTCGTGTGGACCGGCACTACACGACGTACGCTCTTAGCACACAGGACAGAACCCGGGGACAAAGCCCCTCGACAGGGGAGGGAACTATTGGCAGCAGACCATCTCGGCGGCTGACGCAGAGGTGATGAGACAGGCGCAGCTTTAGGGCTGTCGCCCGGCCGCGAGGGGTTGTCGGGCGAACTGGTTACCGATGCACACAGAGTTGCTCAAATCCAGACTCCCGGTAACCACTCAGAAAACCTCACCTTGCGAACCGCTGCGGGGCCTCAACTCTTCGGGGGAAAGACGGTTGGGGGATGACACCGCCGGCCTTATGGCCAGAATGCGTCGCCAGGCTCCAATGGTTCGCGGGAGGCCGCAGTTCTTGGCAACTCCTGCAAATGTTCGACCGCAACCTGCGGACGATCCACCAGGAATACATCTATGCCAGGGCCGCGAAGAAGCCAACCCGAGTCAGGAACAACGGCACCTCGGTTCGACTTGGCACCCCCGTGGCCGCTGTAGATGGATCGGAATTCGCCTCGTAGCGGTGCCCCGGCTGATTTCGGCTTCAGCGGTCCTGACCAGGGTGTCGCCGCCGTGCGCGTACGGTGTTGCGGTGCCCCGCTGCGCGTGCATGTGTGGCCACGGGACAAGTGCACATCAGCACTATCGCTCCGGGACCGAATGTGCGCTCTGCTCGTCGGGCCAATGCGCGCGTTATCGCTGCGCAAATCCGTTGCGGCGGTTGGGCACCCCGTCGTTGGGTTCAGTCTCCACCGCGCAGGTGAACCCACCGCTTTAGCTAAATGTCGTCGACGTTGACGATGCCGTCCTGAATGGCGCGGGCCACCAGCGCGGCCTTGGTGGTGGCGGGCCGTCCCACCGCGGCGTACTTGGCCCGCACTCGCTGCAGGTGCGTACGAACGGTCGTCGGCGCAATCTGCAGTTGGCGGGCGACGAGATCCTTGCTCTCGGTACGAAACCACGCGATCAGCACTTCCTTTTCCCGCCGGGCAAGGTTTGCGCGGCCGACCGTCCCGTCGTTGTGCATCGCCAGGGCCATCCGCGGTCCGACATAGGGCGTGTCGGTTCCCGCCGCACGGATCGCGCCGATCAGGTGGTCCTTGCGCTCGGATTTCGTCACGTACGTCACCGCGCCGCGGTCCAACGCCGTCAAGATCACTTCGTCGGTTGCAACATGCGAGTAGACGATTACCCGATGCCGCCGCGAAACGATGCGGTCCAGCGCGGCGAAGTCGACCCCGTTGCGTTGGATGTGCAGTTCCAGCACGACCGGGCCGACGCCCGACGCCGACGGCGAAGGGTGCGCGGCCAGAAACTGCTCGGCCGAGAAATAGTTGCCTGCGAATCGGATGCGAGGTTGCGCCTGGCCGCACCACAGCTCCACTGCGGTGTGGATCGCGTCGTGCTCGTCGACAACCGCGACCGAGGCGCTGCACCAGGGCTCCGCTGAGGGCGTTGAGCCACCACTGTTGATTTCGTGGTGAATCTCTATCGTCTCTATCGCCAACGTTCTGTCGCTCCATCCGACTCCCGATGCCCGCCTGCGATGCCGGCGCGGCTCGTCTGCGCAGCCAACGTATTGCAGCAGGGCCAGCCGAGGAATCGGGTGTTTCCCGCGAAGTGCGCCTACGCCAGCAATTCGGGGATGACCAGCGAGCTGAGCTCGCCGATGAGCGGGCGCAGATTCTCGGCCTTCGGGTCGTTGGCCTGCGAGCGGGTCATCATCGCGAGCAGCGCACGCGCACCCGCGGGACCGTATGCGACGCCGACGTCGTTGGCGCTGCCGTAATCGCCACTGCCGGTCTTGTCGGCGGTGGTCCACCCCGGCGGCAGCCCGGCACGCATGCTGGACGTCTCGTTCGCCCGCATCCAGTCTTCGAGTTGCTGGCGCTGCGGCGGGGCGAGCGCATCGCCGGCAAGGAGGGTGCGATATCCACCGCCGAGCGCCTCGGGCGTACTGGTGTCACGCGGGTCGCCGGGGACCGCCGAATTCAACTCCGTCTCCCAGCGGTCCAGCCGTGAGCTCGGATCGTCGATGCTGCGGGCGAACGCGGTGATGGCCGACGGCCCGCCGATGGTTTTCAGCAGCAGGTTTCCCGCGGTGTTGTCGCTGACCTGCAGCGCCGCCTGGCAGAGTTCGTCCAGCGTCATCTCGCCGCCCGCCATGGGCGCAGTCCTCGGCGAGTTGGCGACGATCGCGGCCGGATCGACGAAGACCTTCTGATCCAACATCGACTCGCCGTGTTCGACCATCTGCAGCACCCGCGCCGACGCGTAGCCCTTGAACGTCGAGCACATGGCGAAAGCTTCCTGGCCGCGGTGGGAGATGGACCGACCGCCATCGAGGGCGACCGCGAACAGCCCGACGTACGCGTTGTGGCGTCGCTCCAGCGCCCCAATGCGTTCGTCGATTCCCGCAAGCGGCTCGGCCGGGTCGGCCAGCACGGATTTGGGTGTGCGTGCGGCCGCTGCGGCGAGCGTCAACCCGCCAAGCATTGCGTGCCGCCGGGACAGTCGAGTCATCGGCTCCAGGCTAGGCGATCAGCCCACGATGTCCCGAAGCGGCTGCGGCAGAGACTTTTTCGATCGCTGCGGCCCCAGTACGGCAGCGCCGTAGGGTCGGGTCAGCAGTTGGTGCGCGACGGCGTTCACCTCGTCGATGGTGACGCCCTCGATCTTGCCGAGGGTGTCCGCGATGCTGCGGTGCTCGCCATAGTTGAGCTCGCTGCGGCCGATGCGGTTCATTCGCGAACCGGAATCTTCCAGCCCGAGCACCAGCCCGCCGCGCAGCGATCCCTTGGCGATTCGGCATTCCGCTTCGGTGATGCCGTCGCGCGCGACATCCTCGAGCACTTCGGTGGTCACCCGCACCACTTCGTCGAACCGCTCCGGCTGGCACGCGGCGTAGATCGACAGCGCGCCACTGTCGGAGAACGTGTCAACGGTCGAGTACACCGAGTACGCCAGGCCGCGCGTTTCCCGAATCTGTTGGAACAGCCGCGAACTCAGGCCGCCGCCCAACGCGGTGTTGAGTACCGATAGCGCCCACCGGTGCTCCCAGTGCCTGCCGGGGGTGCGCACACCGATCGCCAGGTGCGTCTGCTCGCCGTCGCGGTTGGCCAGCTGCAGGGTCGGCCGGCCGGTCACCCTGCCGGTGCCCTTGCGCGGGGCAACCGGGCTGCGGCCGCGAACCAGCCTCGGCCCGAAGTGTTCACGCACCAGAGCGACCACCTCGTCGTGTTCGACGTTGCCTGCCACCGCCACCACCATCCGCTCGGGGATGTAGCGGCGGACGTGGAACGAATGCAGTTGTGCCCGCGTCATCCCCGATACCGACTCGACGCTGCCGATCACCGGACGGCCCACCGGTTGTTCGCCGAACATCGCCGAGAGGAACACGTCGCCGAGCGTGTCTTCCGGGTCGTCGTCGCGCATCGCGATCTCCTCGAGCACCACGTCGCGTTCGAGTTCGACATCGTCGGCGGCGCATCGGCCGCGCAGCACGACGTCGGCGACCAGGTCGACGGCCAGCGCCAGTTCCGTGTCGAGCACGTGCGCGTAGTAGCAGGTGTGCTCGCGTGCGGTGAACGCGTTCAGCTCTCCGCCGACGGCGTCGACGGCCTGGGCGATCTCGAATGCGGTGCGTGTCGGCGTCGACTTGAACAGCAGGTGTTCCAGGAAGTGCGCGGCGCCGGCGACGCTGCGTCCCTCGTCGCGCGCACCGACTCCGACCCACACACCGACCGATGCGGAATGCACCGACGGGATGTACTCGGTGACCACGCGCAGCCCACCGGGAAGGGTGGTGCGGCGCACCGCTTCCGAGGTTTCGTCAGTGCGGGCGCCGCGATGCAGCGCCCGGGACCTAGCTGCTGGCTGTTGCGGCATCGACTGGCGTGGCACCGGTATCGGCGGTATCTGCGGTGTCCTCTTCGGCGACCAGGATCAGTGAGATCTTGCCGCGGTTGTCGATATCGGCGATCTCCACCCGCAGCTTGTCGCCCACATTGACCACGTCTTCGACCTTGGCGATGCGCTTGCCCCTGCCGAGCTTGGAGATGTGCACCAGCCCGTCACGTCCGGGAAGCAACGACACGAATGCGCCGAAATCGGTTGTCTTGACCACGGTTCCGAGGAACCGCTCACCGATTTTGGGCAGCTGCGGGTTGGCGATCGCGTTGATCTTGTCGATCGCGGCCTGCGCCGACTCGCCATTGGTCGCACCGACGAATACCGTGCCGTCGTCCTCGATCGAGATGGACGCGCCGGTCTCCTCGGTGATCGAGTTGATCATCTTGCCCTTGGGCCCGATGACCTCGCCGATCTTGTCGATGGGCACCTTGATGGTGGTGATCCGCGGCGCGTACGGGCTCATCTCGTCGGGTGCGTCGATGGCCTCGGCCATCACCTCGAGGATGGTCAGCCGGGCGTCCTTGGCCTGCGACAGCGCGCCGGCCAGCACCTGCGACGGGATGCCGTCGAGCTTGGTGTCCAGCTGCAGCGCGGTGACGAAGTCCTTCGTGCCTGCGACCTTGAAGTCCATGTCGCCGAACGCGTCCTCGGCGCCGAGGATGTCGGTAAGCGCAACGAACCGGCGCTCGGTGCCGCCGCCTTCAACTTCGATGTCGTCGGACACCAGGCCCATCGCGATGCCGGCCACCGGCGCCTTCAGCGGCACACCGGCATTGAGCAGCGCCAGCGTCGACGCGCACACCGAGCCCATCGAGGTGGAACCGTTGGAGCTCAACGCCTCCGACACCTGCCGGATCGCGTACGGGAATTCCTCGATGCTCGGCAGCACCGGGACCAGCGCGCGCTCCGCCAGCGCCCCGTGGCCGATCTCGCGGCGCTTGGGCGAGCCGACGCGGCCGGTTTCACCGGTCGAATACGGCGGGAAGTTGTAGTGGTGCATGTAGCGCTTGGACGTCTCGGGCCCCAGCGAATCGATCTGCTGGGCCATCTTGATCATGTCCAGCGTGGTGACACCAAGGATCTGGGTCTCGCCGCGCTCGAACAACGCGCTGCCATGCGCCCGCGGCACGACGGCCACCTCGGCGCTGAGCGCACGGATATCGGTGATCCCGCGGCCGTCGATCCGGAAGTGGTCGGTCAGGATGCGCTGGCGGACAAGCTTTTTGGTCAGCGACCGGAACGCTGCGCCGACCTCCTTCTCGCGGCCGGCGAACTGCTCGGCCAGCCGCTCGAGCACCTCGACCTTGATCTCGTCGGTGCGGTCGTTGCGCTCGTTCTTGCCTGCGATGGTCAGCGCCTTGGACAGCTCGTCGGTGGCCACCGAGGCCACCGAGTAGTAGACGTCCTCGCCGTATTCGGGGAATACGGGGTACTCCGCGGTCGGCTTGGCGGAGCGATCGGCCAATTCCTGCTGCGCATCGACCAGTGCGGCGATGAACGGTTTGGCGGCTTCAAGTCCCTCGGCGACGATGCTTTCGGTCGGCGCCCCGGCACCGCCGTCGATGAGTTCGACGACGTTATCGGTGGCCTCGGCCTCGACCATCATGATCGCTATGTCGTTTTGGCTGTCGTTCTGGGCCTTGCGACCGGCAACGACCATGTCGAAGACGGCCCGCTCCAGCTGTTCGACGGTCGGGAAGGCGACCCACTGGCCGTCGATGAGTGCGACACGCACGCCGCCGACGGGACCGTTGAACGGCAGCCCGGAGATCTGCGTGGACGCCGACGCTGCGTTGATGGCCAGCACGTCGTACAGGTCGTTGGGGTCCAGGCTCATGATCGTCACGACGACCTGGACCTCGTTACGCAGGCCCGAGATGAACGTCGGCCGCAACGGGCGATCGATGAGCCGGCAGGTCAGGATGGCGTCGGTGGACGGGCGTCCTTCCCGGCGGAAGAACGAGCCGGGGATGCGCCCGGCGGCGTACATGCGCTCCTCGACGTCGATCGTCAGCGGGAAGAAGTCGAAGTGGTCCTTCGGCGTCTTGCTGGCGGTCGTTGCGGAAAGCAGCATGGTTTCGTCGTCGAGATAGGCGACGACGGAACCGGCGGCCTGCTGTGCAAGCCGACCGGTCTCGAAGCGGATGGTGCGGGTGCCGAAGCTCCCGTTGTCGATGACGGCGGTGGATTCGAATACGCCGTCTTCAATTTCAACTACAGACATGGGCGTCCGTATGGCCTCTCTGGATTTCCTTGTTCAGCTGTTTCGCGTCGTCACTGCGAACTCAGGATCAACCCGTGATGCGGCTACGGCCATCGATCGAAGCGGCCGGGATTTAAGACCCGGCAGCCACTACCGAAGACCGCGCGATCAGGCGGGCCCTGACATGACGCGCGGGAGCGGTGCACGCGGTAATGCGCAAACCGCACCCAAGGTGTTCGCTCCAAAACGGCTGGCGAACACGGACATCTTACATCGCGGCAGCTACCAGACTCCTAATCCGGCCCCGCTGGGACACGTCCTCCACGCACACGGTGACGTCGCGTTCGGCGGCCGCGGACGTGCACCCCGACCCCCCGATCGACGACCGCCGCTGTGGCGACCGAGCGGGGTCGGCATGGCCTTTTGGTATCAGCGACGCAGGTGGTATCAGCGACGCAGGTGGTATCAGCGACGCAGGCCAAGCCGGTCGATCAGGGAGCGGTAGCGCTCCACGTCGAGCTGGGCGACGTACTTGAGCAGCCGGCGCCGCCTGCCGACCAGCAGCAGCAGCCCGCGCCGCGAGTGGTGGTCGTGCTTGTGCAACTTCAAATGCTCGGTCAGATCGGCGATCCGCTTGGTCAGCAGCGCGACCTGGGCTTCCGGGGAGCCGGTGTCGGTGTCATGCAGGCCGTACTGGCCAAGAATGTCCTTCTTCTGTTCGGCGGTGAGCGCCACGAATTACTCCATATCCATCGGTCCGCGACAAAACGGTGCCTTCAAAAAAGGCCGACGCAGCCGCCGCGAACTGCAGCATACGTCGTGGTCGCCAGGCAGTTTATCTCATGGTCAGCCCGCGGACAGAATCGTGCGGGCGTGCTCGGTGTCGTCGCCCATCGTCGCCACCAGGTCCTCGACGTGGGTGAATTTCTCCTGGCCGCGGATGCGGGCGACGAAGTCCACCGCGACGTGCTGGCCGTACAGGTCGGCGGCGGTGTCGAGGACGAACGCCTCAACGGTGCGGGTGCGCCCGGAGAACGTCGGGTTGGTGCCCACCGACACCGCGGCCTGGTACCGCTCGCCGGGAATGACGGTGCCGGTGATCGGGCCGTGGCCAAGGACAGTGAACCAGGCCGCATACACGCCGTCGGCCGGGATCGCCGAGTACATCGGCGGCGCCACGTTGGCGGTCGGGAAGCCGAGCACGGTGCCGCGCCCGTCGCCCCGCACCACCACGCCCTCGACGCGGTGCGGACGGCCAAGCGCCTCGGCGGCCGCGACCACGTCGCCGGCGTCCACGCAGGACCGGATGTAGGTCGACGAGAACGTGATGTCCTCGTTCTGGTGGTGCTCACTGACCAGCGACATGCCCTGCACCGCAAAGCCGAACCGGTCGCCGGCCTTGCGCAGTGCGTCGACGTTGCCCGCGGCCTTCTTCCCGAAGGTGAAGTTCTCCCCCACCACCACTTCGACGACGTGCAGGTGTTCGACGAGCAGCTCATGGATGTACCGGTCGGGGGTGAGCTTCATGAAGTCGGTGGTGAACGGCATCACCAGGAACACGTCGATGCCCAATTCCTCCACGAGCTCGGCGCGGCGGGTCAACGTGGTCAGCTGCGCTGGATGGCTGCCGGGGAAAACGACCTCCATCGGGTGCGGGTCGAATGTCATCAGCACCGCAGGCACGCCGCGAGACCTGCCCGCCTTGACGGCGTGGCTGATCAGCTCCTGGTGCCCCCGATGCACACCGTCAAAGACGCCGATCGTAACGACGCATCGGCCCCAGTCCGTCGGGATATCGTCCTGCCCCCGCCAGCGCTGCACAGCAGCAAGCCTACGGCGCAGGGTGTCGCGCGGCTTCGCTAGATCCCCAGATGAGGTGACGATTGCCTAAACTTTCTAGGTGTGAGTCCCGACGGCAACCATCGCGACCTGACCACGGTTGCCCAGGACTACCTGAAAGTCATCTGGACCGCCCAGGAGTGGTCGCTGGAGAAGGTCAGCACCAAGATGCTCGCCGAGCGCATCGGCGTTTCGGCCAGCACCGCGTCGGAGTCCATCCGCAAGCTCGCCGACCAGGGGCTCGTCGATCACGAGAGATACGGCGCCGTGACGCTGACCGAGGCTGGCCGCAACGCCGCGCTGGCGATGGTGCGCCGGCACCGGCTGATGGAGACGTTCCTCGTTCGCGAGCTGGGCTACAGCTGGGACGAGGTGCACGACGAGGCCGAGGTGCTCGAGCACGCGGTGTCCGATCGGATGCTCGACCGTATCGACGCCAAGCTGGGGTTTCCCACCCGCGACCCGCACGGCGATCCGATCCCCGCCGCCGACGGGCAGGTGCCGACACCGCCTGCGCGTCAGTTGTCGGTCTGCCAGAACGGTGACGCGGGCACAGTGGCGCGCATCTCCGATGCCGACCCGGAGATGCTGCGGTATTTCGACAGCGTGGGCATCAGCCTGGATTCCCGGCTGCGGGTGCTGGCTCGCCGCGACTTCGCCGGGATGATCTCGGTGGCGATCGAAGAGCCCGACGGCGCCGGCGGACCTGCCAACACAGTGGATCTGGGAAGCCCTGCGGCAGAGGCGATTTGGGTCGTCGGCTAGCTCGAGCAGCTCGGTCTCGATCGCATCCCGGTGGTGAACCTCCGGCGCCTCGATCTCGGGCCGCCGAGGGCGATCAGATCGTCGGCCTCGACGACCAGCTGGCCGAGATGATCGCCATGCGCGACGAGGGCAAGATCGGCGCGATCGGCATCAGCGCCGTCAGGGCCGACGTTCTCAAGCGGGCACTTCCCGCCGACATCGTCTGCGTGCAGAACGCCTACAGCCTTCTCGACCGCTCGCAGGAGGCGACACTCGAACTCTGCGAGCAACGGGGCATCGCGTGGGTTCCGTTCTTTCCGCTCGGATCGGCGTTCGCGGGCGTCCCAAGTGTCGCCGACGACCCGGTGGTCCGCGAGGTCGCCGACGGCATCGGCGTCACGCCCGCGCAGATCGGGTTGGCGTGGCTGTTGGCCCACTCGCCGAAGGCCTTGCTCATTGCGGGCACGCGCTCGATTGCCCACCTGGAGCAGAACGTGGCCGCAGGTGAAATCACACTTGCGACGGACGCGCTCGCACGCCTCGACGCTGTCGGCGGCCCGCGGGCGGTCCTTCCGTCGCGCGACCGCGGGCAAGCGAGGCGATACCGGCCACGGCCGCCAAGGCGATCGAGACAAGGAATACGACCGTCAGGCCGTGATGGAAAGGCAGGGAGATGAGATGCGGGAAGAATTCGCGGCCGGTGATCGTGGCCAGATTCTCTGGAGGAAGATGCCCAAGCACACCGGTCGAGGCGAGCAGGTGCTCAAGTGGATTGACACCGAGGACCGCCGCGAACAGCGTCGACACCGGCGGCAACACCGCGACCTGCTGCGCGACGGCGTGCGGCACACCCTGATCCTGCAGTCCACTCGTGAGCGCGGTGGGCAGACTGTGGGCGAGGCCGACAACCATCAGCGAGAAGAACACCCCGATCGACAGCGCCGTGCCGCTGTTCTGGAATGTCGCGCGCATGCCAGACACCACACCGCGTTCACTGGGCAGCACGCTGCCCATGATCGCGGAGGTGTTCGGGGCGGCGAACATGCCGCTGCCAATTCCGTTGAGCGCGATCAACATTGCGAATGCCCAGTACGGGAAATCGATCGGAAGCAGCAGCAGACCGACGAAACTCAGCCCGAATGCCAGCATGCCGGCCGACGCGATGCCGCGCGCGCCGAACCGGTCCGACATCGCTCCCGCCGCCGGGCCTGCGACAAGGAAACCGGCCGTCAACGGCAGCATGAAGATACCCGCCCACAGCGGGGTGTCGGCGTAGTCGTAGCCGTGCAGCGGCAGCCAGATGCCCTGTAGCCAGATGATCAGGATGAACTGCAGGCCGCCTTGCGCAAGGGCCGCCGCCAGTGTCGCCGTGTTGCCGGCGCTGAATGCCCGGATCTTGAACAGGCTCAGTCGGATCATCGGTTCCGCGACACGGGATTCGATCACGACAAATGCGATCAGCACAACGATCCCGACCGCCAGCGTCGCCGCCACGATGGGGCTCTGCCAGCCGGTCGGGCGGCCGCCGTGGGGTTGTATGCCGCTGGTGATCGCGATCAGGACCGCCGAAAGGCCGACCGCGAACGTGATGTTGCCCCACCAGTCGATGCGGCCGCGGTGCCGCTCGCCGTTGTCGCGCAGGCGCCGGTACGCCCAGATGGTGCCGAACACACCGACTGGCACGTTCACCCAGAACACCGCCCGCCAGTCCCACGCGGCCAGCAATCCCCCGGCCACCAGACCGATGAACTGCCCGGCCAGCGCGGCGACCTGGTTGAAGCCGAGCGCGAAGCCCCGCCGGTCCTGCGGGAACGCGTCGGTGAGAATCGCAGCCGAGTTCGCCGTGAGCATCGATCCCCCGACGGCTTGAAGCAGGCGCCAGCCGATGAGCCACTGCGCGGCCGCCGCACCGCCGAAGGGGTCGAACGACAACAGAATCGACGCGACCGTGAAGACGCTGAACCCGAAGTTGTAGACGCGGACGCGACCGTACATGTCGCCGAGGCGGCCGAGCGTGACCACCAGCACCGACTGCACCAACCGGTAGCCCATGATCATCCATAGGAGGTAGCTGATGTTGGCGGGCGCCAACGGGTCAAGGTGGATTCCCCGGAAAATCGCAGGCAGCGAGATGATCACGATGGACCCGTCGAGCGCGGACATGAAGACCGCGGCGGTGGTATTGGTAAGGACAACCCAGCGGTAGTTGTCGCGGGTGTCCGTCTCCAGCTGCTCGGTAGCCATCTACAGGTGGTAAGCCAGTCGTTCGATCAGGGGCGCGGCAACGGTGAGTTGTGCGAGCTCGGATTCGGTGAAGCCCGCAAGGCCCTGCGCAAGCTGTTCCACGCGGGCGTTGCGCCGTCGATTGAGTTCGCGCCTGCCTATGACGCTGATGGACAACAGTATTCGCCGACCGTCATTGGGATCGGGCTGACGCTTGACGAAGCCCCGAGCCTCGAGTTCGCTAAGCGTGGCCCCCATCGACTGCGGGCTGATCTGCTCCTGGCGGGCCAGGTCGGCCGAGGCGGCGGGGCCAGTGCGGTCAAGGCGGCCAAGGGCCGCCGTTTGAGGAAACGTCAGCGAATCGGCGACGGGCACCTGACGCAGCCGCCGACGCAGCAGACCCATGCACAACAGCAGCGCCCTTGCCACGTCTTCGCTCTGTCGGTCCACCGCCATATTCATCAGGCTAGACTGATCAGTATCGGCTGATCAACCGAACCTGGGGTTTAGGTGAGCGTGGCGGGACGCAGCACCACGACGGACTTCGTCCGACTCGCACCGTCTGTCAGCAGAGCGATTACCTGACCGTCGGGGCCCGTCGCCGCGTAAACCCCCTCGATCCCAGCGGGTTTCAGCGATCTGCCGTGCCGGGTGTCGGTTGCTTCCTCGTCGGACAGCTCGTGCCGGGGAAACGATTGCAGGCAGGCCTCATCCAGTGAATAGCTCAGCCGAGGTCGCTCGGCGAGATCGTCGAGGGTGCGGGCCTGATCAAGCCCGAACCGGCCGACGCGGGTGCGCCGCAGCGCGGTCAGATGTCCACCGACGCCGAGGGCCGCGCCGACGTCGCGGGCCAGCGCACGAATGTAGGTGCCACTCGAGCAGTCGACCTCGACGTCCAGATCGACGAGCGCGTCGTCTCCCCGGACGGCCACCACGTCGAACCGGTCGATCCGCACGTTGCGCGGCGGTAATTCGACCGCATGGCCTTCTCGCACCAACCGGTAGGCCCGTTTACCGTCGACCTTGATGGCGCTGACCGCCGAGGGCACCTGGGCGATCTCGCCGCGCAGCGCGGCAACGGCCGCACCGATCTGGGCGCCGGTGACGCCGTCGGCCGAAACAGTTTGCAGAACTTCGCCTTCGGCGTCCTCGGTCGATGTGGTCTGGCCCAGCCGAATGGTCGCCGCGTAGGACTTGTCGGCCGCGGTCAGTAAGCCGAGGATCTTGGTGGCCCGGTCGATCCCGACGACCAGCACGCCGGTGGCCATCGGGTCGAGCGTGCCCGCGTGGCCCACCTTTCGGGTGCCGAAGATGCGCCGGCAGCGGCCCACCACGTCATGGCTGGTCACGCCGGCGGGCTTGTCGACGACGACAAGGCCGGCGTCGGTCATAACACGATCGCGGTCAGCGCAAGACCATCGCGAACCGACCAGCGTCCCGACAATGTCTCCAGCGGCGGGCCCGACTCGGCGCCCGGATCGATGAGGATCCGCGATTCGAAGCCACCCGCGGCGCCACTGTCGTCGACGTCGAACGTGATGTGGGCATCTTCGAAGCCGAGCCAGCGGTGCGTCAGCGGAAACCACGCCTTGTACGTCGCCTCCTTGGCGCAGAACAGGATTCGGTCCCAGTGCAGGCCGCCGGGCATCGCCACCAGTTCGGCACGCTCCTTCGCCAGGCTGATCGCGTCGAGCACACCCTTGGGCAGCACGTCATGCGGTTCGGCGTCGATGCCGACCGAGCGCACCTCGCCGCGCCGGCCGACGGCCGCGCCGCGGTAGCCCGTGCAATGGGTGAGGCTGCCAACGACGCCATCGGGCCAGCACGGTTCGCCCTTGTCCCCCTTGAGGATCGGCGCCGGTGGCACGCCCAGTTCGCCCAGTGCCTGACGTGCGCAGTACCGCACGGTGATGAATTCGTTGCGCCGCTTGGCCACCGACTTCGCGATCAGTGCTTCCTCTTCCGGCAGCGGTGCCAGTTCCGGTGGATCGTCATACATTTCGGCGGCCGCCAGGCCGGGCAGCACACCGGGCAGCACGCCGGACAGCAGCGTCGCGACGATCGTCATCACTGCCTGCTCTGAATACGTTGTTGCACCTTCTCGGCGTGGTCGCGCATGTCCTGGGTGATCTCGAAGTGGCCGCCGAACTCGTTGAGATAGCCCGGCGCATACTTGGGGTCCGGCAGCACTTGCCGAAGCCACCGATATGGCTTGCGGCGGCGCCACTCCCGCGGATAGCCGACGGAGACCTCCTCGAAGCGCACGCCGTCGTACCACGTGGTGCGGGGGATGTGGAGGTGCCCATAGACCGAGCAGATCGCGTTGTAACGGGTGTGCCAGTCGGCGGTCGCGGTGGTGCCGCACCATAGCGCGAACTCCGGATAGAACATCGCGTCGCAGGGTTCGCGGACCAGCGGGAAATGGTTCACCAGCACGGTCGGCGTCATCCAGTCGAGGTCCTCCAGCCGCTTGCGGGTGTGCGTCACCCGGTCGCGGCACCACGCGTCGCGGGTCGCGTACGGCTCGGCCGACAGTAGGAACTCATCGGTGCCGACGACGTTGCGCTCCCGCGCGATGGCAAGGCCCTCCGCCTTGGTGGCCGCGCCCTGCGGCAGGAAGGTGTAGTCGTACAGCAGGAACATCGGCGCGATGGTGGCCGGACCACCCTCCTCGGTCCACACCGGAAACGGGTGCTCGGGGGTGATGATGCCCATCTCGTCGCACATGTTGACCAGGTAGTCGTAGCGGGCCTTGCCGAAGATCTGCATGGGATCCCGGTTGGTGGTCCACAACTCGTGGTTACCCGGAACCCAGATGACCTTGGCGAACCGTTTGCGCAACAGATCCAGCGACCAATGGATCTCGTCGGTGCGTTCGGCCACATCCCCCGCCACGATCAGCCAGTCATCGGGCGTGGACGGGTGCAGCGACTCGGTCACCGGTTTGTTGCCGGTGTGACCCGTGTGGAGGTCGCTGATGGCCCAGAGCGTGGGTCGGCGGCCATCTCGTGTCACAGCCGACCAGCCTACTTGCGATGCCGTCAGCGCTCAGTCCGGCAACTAGAACATGTTCCTATTTCCCCTCCGGGCCACCACGACGGACCGCTACACTCCCCCGCAGGGTCGGACACATGGGCGGCGCAGCCGCCGTAAAGGCAGGGGGTTCGATGGCCGCCAGACTGCGCGTCCTGTCGGCGCTGTGCGCGCTGGTCGCAGCGGTGGTCGTGGTCTGGCAGACCAACCCGGCAGGCCCCGCCGCGCCGGGCCGTGTCGAGCTGCGTTCCACGGCTGCTCCTCTGTCCAACGTGTCGACGACGATCAAGTGGCCGGTGATCGACACGGTCAACCCGCGGCCCTTCGACCCATGTGCGGACATTCCGCTCGACGTGATCCAGCGGATCGGCCTTGCCTACACGCCGCCGTCGCCCGAGGACGCCCTGCGCTGCCACTATGACGCCGGTAACTACCAGATGGCGGTCGAGGCGTTCGTCTGGCGCACATACGAAGCCACCCTGCCCGCCGACGCCGTCGAACTCGACATCAACGGCCACCGCGCGGCCCAGTACTGGATCATGAAGCCGACGGACTGGAACGACCGCTGGTGGATCACCTGCATGATCGCGTTCAAGACCAGCTACGGCCTCATCCAGCAGTCGCTGTTCTACTCGCCGATCGAATCCCCCGACAACCCCGACTGCCTGCAGACCAACCTGCAGCGCGCCCATGAGCTGAGCCCGTACTACAAGTACTAATAACGCTCGATAAGTACTGCCGCTCGATCTTGTCCATCGGGATCGAGCGTTCCAGCATCCCGTATGTTTCCTCGCCATCCCACCGGTAGCGCACCCCCGCCTGCTGCAGCGCCGGGAACGTCCAATTGGCGAGCTTGGCCAACTGGTCGGCAGGAACCTCGCTGGGGTCGGTGGTGTCGTGGGTGGACACGACCGTCTCGCCCTCGATGCGCACGGTGCCGTCAGCCGTCTCAAGCACTACAGAGACGTCCTCGCCGAGCGGCTGCAGCCTGGTCAGCAGCCACGGCGCCTCGACGACACGCGCTCCGATGAGCTCGCCGTCCCCGTCGAACAGGTACCCCTCGTTGAACGTGGGCTGCCCGTCGGGCCGGGGCGGGTAGGCGATGTAACCGAACGCCCGTCCGCTGCAAAACAGCGCCGACTGCCAGCAGTGCCCCCAGAACCCCTCGAGCTTGCGGACGCCCTGGCGGCGGATCCGCAGACCGCTGCAGGTGAAGGCAAGTTCGGTGCCGCCGACCCGCACAGCGCCGGTCGCTGCGAACAGCTGCTCGTGGCGGGGCCCGCCCATCAGGTCGCCCTCGATCGACGTCGTGAGCGCCGGACTCGCGTCGGCCTGCAGCGCACCCTGCATCCAGGGCGGCACGGCCAGCTTCGCCTCGACCTCGAACTGCAGATCCACCAGCGGCCCGTCCTTGCGGCCGGCGACGAGATGGGCCGATGACGTCTGGACTGCCTGCCCGTCGAACGTCATCGTCCACACGTTGAACGGCTCGACGCAGGTGAAGGCGAGCGGGCCGGCGCCAAGCGTCATCGGCTTGCCGTCCGCGCCCGCGACGGGCCAGCTGGCTGCGTCCTGCCGCAGCCGGTGCACGCGACCGTCGGGGAACGCGAGGTTCACCTGAAGTCCGTGGGCATCCCAGTTCGCGGCCACCGCCTCGATGCCGATGCGGGGCAGGCCGACCCGGCCGCGGTCGTCGAAGACCCAGAAGCTCACCGAATCCCGCATCTCGGGGTTGTCCGGCGGCTCGGCGAACATGTACTGCCGGGCCCGGTCGATCCCTCCGGTCAGGTCAATTGCCATCCGGGTATCTCTCCTCTTCTAACGGGCGACCCAGCGCCGTGCCCTGGTTCTAATGGGCGAGCCGGCGCCGTGCCCTGGTTCTAGTGAGCGACCCAGCGCCGTGCGCTGGTCACCTGGCTGGACGGACAACCAGCGACGGGTGGTCGCCGGCCTGCTCGACGTGCTGTGGAATCTGCCCAGCTATGAGCGATTGGTCGGCGTGTGGGGCGTCGACGGTGAGGACGCCACCGCCGCCATCGGCTGGCTGATGGCCGAGGTGGTAGTCGCGATTGAGGACGACAACCCACCGCGTGCGTAGCCTTCGTTAGGTGACCGCAGTATCGACGTCCGCCCCGTCGCCCGTCCGCTCGCGGATCAGGCAGTACACCGGCCGCGCCGTCAGCACGCTGCTGAAGCTTCCGCCGCACACCACCGACTACACCGTGCACCGCGGACTGCGCGTGCCGATGCGGGACGGCGTCCACCTGATCGCCGACCGTTACGAACCCTCGACCACGAAACCGGCGGGCACGCTGTTGGTCAGGGGCCCGTACGGCCGAGGCTGGCCGTTCTCGGTGCTGTTCGCGGGTGTCTACGCGTCGCGCGGCTATCACGTCGTTGTGCAGAGTGTGCGGGGAACCTTCGGCTCTGGCGGCGAATTCTCGCCGATGGTCCACGAAATCGCCGATGGCGCCGACACGGCCGGCTGGCTGCGCGACCAACCGTGGTTCACCGGATCGTTCGCCACCGTCGGCCTGTCCTATCTCGGCTTCACCCAGTGGGCCCTGCTGACCGACCCGCCGCAGGAGATGACGGCCGCGGTCATCACCGTCGGCCCGCACGATCTCAGCGCCCCGCGCTGGGGTACGGGTTCGTTCGGGCTCAACGACTTCCTCGGCTGGAGCGCTATGGTCACCCACCAGGAGGAACCCAGGATCACCGCCGTTGTCCGGCAGGTGCGGGCCCGACGGGGGCTCGCCAACGCGACCAGCGCGCTGCCGGTCGGCGAGGCGGGCCGGGCGCTGCTTGGCACCGGCGCGCCGTGGTATGAATCCTGGCTCGAGCATCCCGAACACGACGACCCGCACTGGGCCCCTCTGCAACTGCATCAGGCGCTGGAGCGCACACAGATTCCGGTGCTGCTGCTCGGCGGATGGCAGGACCTGTTTCTCGAGCAGACGCTGGCGCAGTACCAGCGTCTGCGTGAGCGTGGGGTGCCCGTCACCGTGACCATCGGGCCGTGGACCCACGCGCAGCTGATGACAAAGGGAGCGCCGACGGTGATCAGAGAATCGTTGGGCTGGTTGGACGCTCACCTGGCCGGGACCCGCAGCGTGGCACGCACGCCGGTGCGGATCCATGTCAACGGGCACGGATGGCGGGACCTGCCGGCCTGGCCGCCCGCGATGCCCGGGCAGGCGCTGTTTCTGCAGCCGTCGGGCCGGCTCGGCGACACCGAGCCCGGCGCGGACACGCCGGCGTCGAGCTTCACCTACTACCCCGCCGACCCGACGCCGACCGTCGGCGGCCGGCTGTTGTCACAGGAGGGGGGCTACCGCAACGACACCCGGCTGGCCGAGCGCGCGGACGTGCTGACGTTCACCGGTGCGCCGCTGCCTGCCGATCTCTACGTCGTCGGAACACCGCTTCTGCAGCTGTCGCATTCCTGCGACAACCGCTACAACGACCTGTTCGTCCGGCTCAGCCAGGTCGATGAGCGCGGCCGTTCCCGCAACGTGAGCGACGGATATCTCTGCGCGACACCGGATTCGCGCAACGTGCGCATCGAAATGGACGCGATCGCGCACCGCTTCCCCGCGGGGTCGCGCGTGCGGGTGCTGATCGCCGGCGGCTCGCATCCTCGGTTCGCGCGCAATCTCGGCACGGGAGAACCGTTGATCAGCGGGCGACGGCTGGCCTCGGCAACGCACACGGTGCACCTCGGCGAGGGCGGCACATCGCGGCTCGTGCTGCCCGCGGGGCCGCGGCCACCGTCAACCGACGAAGCCGCGCACGCGCTCGGCGATCTGCTGTAACGCGGCGTCGTCGTGCACCGGCGCATTCCAGACCGGGTCGACGGCCAACGGCACCCAGCTCGTGCAGCCCGCGTATTCGGGGGTGCGCGTCAACCGGATCGGCTCGACCAGCGGACTGGCCTGCACCACCAGCACAGTGAGCCGGTGCTTCGGCCGGAAGTCCAACCGGTCGGCGCGCACCGACTGCGCTGTCCAGATGTGCAGCTGTGCGATCTCCTCGAGCGCTTCAGGTCGGTTGACTTCAACGGCGGCAACGACTTTCGCGCCAGCACGCACTATCACCGCGTCATCGGTGCTGTCGCCGGCCGCGGCCTCAAGCAGGTCACGGTGCTCGGGCCGGACCCGCTCGGTGTGGCTGTGGGCGACGGTCGGGAACAGCAGGAAGCGCGACGCCGTTACCGCGAAGCGCTTTTCACCGATGCCGCCCTTGCGCAGCAGCACGGTCTGCCGGCCGTCGAGCATCGCGTGCACGGCAGCGCTCCACTCCTTGAGTGCGGGCTGGGTCAGGGTCGTCGTCATGCAGTTTCTGATGTCGCCGACTGCGCGGCCTTCAGGCGGGCCCGCACTTCGGGCCGCCGCAGCGGCGGCACCGTCTTGGGCGGTTGCCGCCGCGGCTGCAGGCCGGTCAGCAGCCGGGTGGTGGTTGCGGTGACTTCGGCGACCGCGGTCTCGAAGGCCTCGATGTTGGCGCCCGACGGCCGGGTGATGCCGCTGACCTTACGGACGTACTGTCGCGCGGCCGCCTCGATCTCCTCGTCGGTCGCCACGGGTTGCAGGCCGCGCAGCTCGGTGATGTTTCGGCACATGTCTCCCACGATAGGTTGATGCCATGACGAATGACGATGTCCTGCTCATCGACACCCATGACCGGGTCCGGACCCTGACGCTGAACCGGCCGCAGGCCCGCAACGCGTTATCGACGGAGCTGCGCAACCGCTTCTTCGCGGCGCTGCGGGACGCGGAGGTCGATGATGACGTCGATGTCGTCATCCTCACCGGTGCCGACCCGGTGTTCTGCGCGGGTCTTGACCTCAAGGAGCTGGGCGATTCCGCGGAACTGCCCGACATCTCGCCCCAGTGGCCTTCGATGACAAAACCGGTGATCGGCGCGATCAACGGGGCGGCGGTGACCGGCGGGCTGGAGTTCGCGCTGTACTGCGACATCTTGATCGCCTCCGAGCAGGCCCGCTTCGCCGACACCCACGCCAGGGTCGGGCTGCTGCCCGCCTGGGGGCTGAGCGTGCGGCTCCCGCAGAAGGTGGGCGTCGGGCTGGCCCGCAGGATGAGCCTGACCGGTGACTATCTGTCGGCCGCCGATGCGCTGCGGGCCGGGCTGGTCACCGAGGTGGTGCCGCACGACGAGTTGCTGCCGACCGCGCGCCGGGTCGCGGCGGCGATTGTGGGCAACAACCACAACGCGGTCCGCGCGCTGCTGGCGTCCTATCACCGCATAGACGATGCCGCGACCAGCGAGGGCCTTGCGATCGAGGCGCAGTCGGCGAACCAATGGATGCGCAGCGCGAGCGGCGACGACATCGCCGCCAACCGCGCCGCGGTGTTGCAGCGGGGGCGCGCACAGGTACGCTGACCCCCTTTTGCGCGAGCGTGCGTTCAGCGCACGCGAGCGATAGCCGCCCAACCGAATTCGTTCGTCTTGACCGCAACATCGTCGAAACCCGCCGTCGCCAACCGCTCGGCTGGCGACGCGGGATCGACCGGGTTGTAGGTGTCGCCCTCGTGCGCGGCGGCAAGATCGTCGCTGCCAAGGCTGTCACTGGCGACCAGCGCCGCACCGGGCCGCAGCACGCGCCACTTCGGCGAACAGCGGGTCCTGCAGCTCGATGGTCGCAGCGTGGTGCAGCATCGTGAACCACGCTGCGCCGGTGAGCGTGCCATCAGCGAATTCGAGTCGGGTGGCGTCGCCGTTGATGATTTCGACCGACGGGCTTTCGGCGACGCGTTCGCGCAAACGGGCCGCCAGGTCGTCGTCGATCTCTACCGACCTCAGGCGCATGGTGACCGTGCCGAGCACGTCGGTGGTGGCGCCATAGCCGGGCCCGACCTCGAGGACGTCGTCGCCGACATCGGTCTTGCCAAGTGCCCACGGCAGGATCACCTCGCGGATCATCTGCCGCCACTGTTCACTGCCGCAATTCCGGTGAGCCTCGTTCACATTCGCAGCCCACGACCGTGCGCGTTCGCGAGGAATTCCCCGGTGTGTCGGCCGTAGAACGGCTCACGACACTAGGTGCCGGCCACCAGCCAGTGACCGGAATAGGCACGCCAGCCGACGAACGCCAGCCTCAGCACCATGAACGTGCTCAAGCCCGACCAGATGCCGAGCAGACCCCAGCCGAACACCAGCGAGAGCCAGACCAGGGGCAGGAACCCGACCATCGCGCTGATGAGCGTGGCATTGCGCATGAACTTTGCGTCACCCGCGCCGAGCAACACGCCGTCGAGCGCGAAAACGATTCCGGCGACGGGCAATTGGGCCACCATGAACCACCACGGCACCGCCATCGCGTCGAGCACGGAGCGGTCGTCGGTGAACACGCTCGGGAACACCGAGGCGCCGACGGCGAAGATCCCGGCAAGCACCGCGGAGGCCAGGGTCGAGAAGATCGTCACCCGCCATGCGACGGATTTGGCGTGCGCCAGCTGTCCGGCGCCCAGCGCCGCCCCCACCAGCGACTGCGCGGCGATGGCGAGCGAATCAAGCACCAGCGCAAGGAAATTCCACAGCTGCAGCACCACCTGGTGGGCAGCGACGGCGGCCGCGCCGAACCGGGCTGCGACGGCGCCGGCCGACACGAAGCAGGCCTGGAACGCCACCGTGCGCAGCAACAGATCGCGACCCATGACGACCTGGGCACGCAGCACCGCCGGTTGGATGCGCACCGGCACCCGCTCGGCGAGCAGCGAGCGCAGGAACAGCAGCGCCGCCACCCACTGCCCCGCCAGGTTGGCGACCGCCGAGCCGGCGAGTTCCAGCCTCGGCATGCCCAGCCAGCCGTACACCAGCAGTGGACACAGCACCGCGGACACCGCGAACCCCGCACCGACGTAGCGCAGCGGCCGTCCGGTGTCCTGCACCCCGCGCATCCAGCCGTTTCCGGCCGCCGAGACCAGGATCGCCGGCGTGCCGACGATCGCGATGCGGACCCACGGCAACGCTGCTCCCGCGATGTCTCCGCCGGCGGCCAATGCCGACACCAGCGGCACCGCGACGGCCTCGACCATCACGACGATCAGCGCGCCAAGGCCAAGCGCCAGCCAGGTCGCCTGCACCCCTTCGCCAATGGCCGACGCCCGGTTGCCGGCCCCAAAAAAGCGGGCCGAGCGTGCGGTGGTGCCGTAGGACAGGAAGGTCATCTGCGAACTGAGCGTGCTCAGGATCAGCCCGCCGATGGCCAGGCCGGCCAGCGGCATTGCGCCCAACCGTCCGACGACGGCGATGTCGAAAAGCAGATAGATCGGCTCGGCGGCAAGCACCCCGAGCGCCGGAAAGGCCAACGCGGCGATGCGCCTGCCGGCGGCCGAGGCGACGGGCGGATCGCCTTGCGCTCCACTGTTCCTCGCGCCGCTGGCGGCCCGAGGCCCTTGCGCTCCACTGTTCCTCGCGCCGTTGGCGGCCCGAGGCCCAGAGCGGCCATCGCCATCTGGCGCCGGCTCAGCCAAGAGCGGTATACAGCGCCTGCACCACGTCGTCAGCGGATCCGGTCGCGGAGTAGCCTGCGGCCAACCGGTGCCCGCCGCCGCCGAAGGCGCTGGCGACCGCGGCGAGGTCGTAGGACTTCGCACGCATCGACACCGACCAATGTGCGGGCTCGATCTCCTTGAACACCGCTGCCACCTCGGCCTGCTGGGTGGTGCGCACGATGTCGACGATGCTTTCGACTTCCTCAGGACGGGCGTTGGCCCATTCCTGGTGTCCGACAACGGCATATACCAGTCCGCGACCGCCGGCGGCGTCGGGAAGAAGCTGCGCGCACGACAGCACGCGCGACAGCATCGGCAGCCAGGCGAACGGGTGGGTGTCCAGCAGGGTGCGGCTGATCGAGGCGTTGTCGACGCCGAGCTCAAGGAGCCGGGCGGCCAGCCGGTGCGCGCGGGCGCTGGCCCAGCGGAAGGACCCGGTGTCGGTGGTGAGTCCGGCGTATAGGCAGTGCGCGACGCCGACGTCGATCGGCTTGCCCCATGCGTCGAGCAGCTCGGCGACAAGCATGGTGGTGGAGTCGGCCGACGGATCGACGTAGTTGGCGGTGCCGAACAGCTGGTTGGAGGCGTGGTGGTCGATCACCAGCACCTCGCGGCCTGCGTCGGCCAGCTCACGCAGCGCACCGAGCCGGTTGACGCTCGGTATGTCGACGGTGACGACCAGGTCGGGGTCGCGGCGCATCGTCGCCGGTCCGACCAGCAGGTGGCCACCCGGCAGCGACTGCAGGGATTCGGGCAGGTCGGCGGGGGCGGCGAAACTCACCTCGACCGCCTTGCCGGTGTGGTCAAGCACCAGCGCCAACGCCAGACCGGCGCCAATCGTGTCGGCGTCGGGATAGACGTGGCAGACGACGCCGACGGTGGCGGCCGCGTCGAGCAGGTCCGCCGCCTGGCGCGCATCGACGCGCGACCCCTGCATGGGAGGGGCGTCAGTCATCTTGTCGATTGCGGTCATCGGTGTCCTCAGCGTCAAGCCCGTTGTCTAAGTCCCCGCTCGAACCCTCTGCCCCGTCCTTACGGTACGGGTCTTCCTCGCCCGCATGCTTGGCACCCTGTCGAACTTTCGCCAAATCCTCATCTGCGGCGCGGGCACGGGCCAGCAGCTCCTCCATGTGGGCGGCGGTGTCAGGCACCTTGTCCAGAACAAATGACAAGGTGGGCGTGAACCGCACACCGGTGCCGGCGCCGACCTTGGTCCGCAGGGTTCCCTTTGCGCGCTCCAGCGCGGCGGCCGCGCCGGCGTAGTCGGGTTCGTCCTGCAAGGTCTCACCGCGCACCGTGTAGTACACCGTTGCGTCGTGCAGATCGCCCGTCACCTTCGTGTCCGTGATGGTCACGAAGGCCAGCGGGGGATCCTTGATCTGGAACTCGATCGCCGAGGCGACGATGGTGCCGATGCGCTTGGACAGCCGGCGTGCCCGGCCCACATCAACCATGGCGCTCGTCGCACAACCGCTCATCAACCATGGCGCCCGTCGCGCAACCGCTCATCAACCATGCCGCTCTTCGCGCAAGCGCTCATCGCGCCGACCGCTCATCAGGCGCGCTCCTTCTCCGCCAGCTCGTAGGTCTCGATGACGTCGCCTTCTTTAATGTCGGAGTAGCTCAGCGTGAGACCGCACTCGTAGCCGTCGCGCACCTCGGTGACGTCGTCCTTCTCCCGGCGCAGCGACTGCACCGTGATGCTCTCCGAGACCACCACGTTGTCGCGCAGCAGCCGTGCCTTCGAGTTGCGCCGGATGATGCCCGAGGTGACCAGGCAGCCGGCGATGTTGCCGACCTTCGACGACCGGAAGATCGCCCGGATCTCGGCCCGGCCCAGCTCGCGCTCCTCGTAGATCGGCTTGAGCATGCCCTTGAGAGCGCTCTCGATCTCGTCGATGGCCTGGTAGATCACCGAGTAGTAGCGGATCTCCACGCCCTCGCGGTTGGCCAGCTCGGTGGCTTTGCCTTCGGCGCGCACGTTGAACCCGATGATGATCGCGTCCGAGGCCGACGCCAGGTTGACGTTGGTCTCGGTGACCCCGCCGACTCCGCGGTCGATGACCCGCAGCTCGACCTCGTCGTCGACCTGGATGCCGAGCAAGGCCTCCTCCAGCGCCTCGACGGTGCCTGCGTTGTCGCCCTTGAGGATCAGGTTCAGCTGGCTGGTTTCCTTCAGCGCCGAGTCCAGGTCCTCGAGGCTGATCCGCTTGCGGCTGCGCGCCGCCAGCGCGTTGCGTTTGCGCGCGCTGCGCCGGTCGGCGATCTGGCGGGCGATGCGGTCCTCGTCAACGACGAGGAAGTTGTCGCCTGCGCCTGGCACCGACGTAAAGCCGATGACCTGCACCGGCCGCGACGGCAGTGCCGCATCGAGGTCGTCGCCGTGCTCGTCGACCATGCGGCGGACGCGGCCGTACGCGTCGCCGGCCACCACCGAGTCGCCAACGTGCAGCGTGCCGCGCTGAATCAGCACGGTGGCCACCGGGCCGCGGCCGCGGTCGAGGTGCGCCTCGATCGCCACGCCCTGGGCCTCCATGTCGGGGTTGGCCCGCAGGTCAAGCGCGGCGTCCGCGGTCAGGATGACCGCCTCGAGCAGCGCCTCGATGTTGGTGCCCTGCTTGGCCGAGATGTCGACGAACATCGTGTCGCCGCCGAACTCCTCGGCGACGAGACCGTACTCGGTGAGCTGAGACCGGATCCTGGCCGGATCGGCGCCTTCCTTGTCGATCTTGTTGACCGCCACCACGATCGGCACGTCGGCGGCCTGCGCGTGGTTGACGGCCTCCACTGTCTGCGGCATCACGCCGTCGTCGGCGGCGACCACCAGGATCGCGATGTCGGTGGCCTTCGCGCCGCGGGCACGCATGGCGGTGAACGCCTCGTGACCCGGGGTGTCGATGAAGGTGATCGGGCGCAGGTTGCCGTCGAGGTCGACCTCGACCTGGTAGGCGCCGATGTGCTGGGTGATACCACCGGCCTCGCCCTCGCGCACATTCGCCTGCCGGATGGTGTCCAGCAGTCGCGTCTTGCCGTGGTCGACGTGACCCATGACGGTGACCACCGGCGCGCGCGACACCGACTCGAAGTGCGCGTGCTCACCCTGGTCGGCCAG
>JAOPVX010000001.1 GCA_025965975.1 Mycobacterium sp.
AAGCGCGCACAATCACACGAGGCAACGAACCCACCCTCGCGCGCATCTTGACGTGAGGCAACACGCCGACAACCTGACCTGATCCGAACGCTTGTCGGTGTGGACGAGCCGTCGGCCTCGATGACACAGTCGCCGCGGCCTATCCCAATGGCACGAAGTAGGGTGACCCTGTGCTGAAGAGGACGGTGATCGGCGCGGCGGTGGCGCTGGCGGCGGGGGTACTCATGGCGGCCCCTGCGGCTGCCGAACCGGGCAATAATCCGTGCGAATTCGCAGTCAGCTACATCTGCAGATTCGTCCCGATCGCCCCCGATCTCGAGGGTGACGTCGACCTCACCCAGCAGCAGCCACCGGTGGACCCGAATGCGCCACCGCCGGAGTCGCTTCCGGTGGTTGGCCCCTGTGCGGCGGGTTGTATCTAGAGCCAGGTGTCGTCTGTGGTGGTGGTGAGGAACGCCTCCAGATCGTCACGCCACTGCGCTGGTGTGTTCTTGTCCGGCTCGATCCCGGTGTACTCGCCACGGTAAAACAGCAGCGGCCGCGGCTTCTTATGCGGCACGTCGGACAGCGAGTGCACCGCGCCGAACACGACGAAGTGATCGCCGCCATCGAGCACGGAATGCACCATGCAGTCGATGTGCGCCAGCGTCCCTTCGATGATCGGTGAGCCGAGTTTGGAAGGGCTCCAATCGATTCCGGCAAACTTCTGCTGCTCCTTTGAGCCGAACCGCGCCGAGACATCCTTCTGCTTCTCATGCAGCACGTTGACACAGAAGTGTCCGCTGGCCTCGATGGCCTGCCAAGACCGCGACACCTTCGTCGGACAGAACAACACCAGAGGCGGCTCCAGCGACAGCGCCGCGAACGACTGGCATGCGAAGCCGACAGGCGCACCGTCATGCACGGTGGTGATCACGGTGATACCAGTGCAGAACTGGCCGAGCACACTGCGAAATGTGCGGGGGTCGAGCGGTTCCCTGGTGCTCAAGGCCAATTGTTCTTCGCGCGAGCGCTCATCACTGGCCCTTGAAGCCGACGCTGAAGTCGTGGCCCCACAGGCTGACCGCGGTGCTCTCGCGGGCAATCCAGTCGTGGTCGTCGACCGTGCGTCCCTCACAACCGAATTCGATGTCGAAGCCGCCGGGCGTCTTCATGTAGAAAGACAGCATCAGGTCGTTCACATGGCGACCGAGGGTCGCCGACATCGGCACCTTGCGGCGCAGCGCGCGGTCCAGGCACAGCCCGACATCGTCGGAGTGCTCCACCTCGACCATGAGATGCACAATGCCACTTGGTGTCTCTCCCGGCATGAACGCGAGGCTGTGGTGCCGAGGGTTGACGCCGAAGAACCTCAGCCACGCGGGTGGGCCGTCGGCCGGTCGGCCGACCAGCTGCGGTGGCAACCGCATCGAGTCGCGCAGCTTGAAGCCAAGCACGTCGCGGTAGAAGTGCAGCGACTCCACGTCGTCGCGGGTGGTCAACACCACGTGACCGAGGCCCTGCTCCTCAGTGACGAACCGGTGGCCGTATGGGCTGACGACGCGCCTGTGCTCGAGCGCCGCACCATGGAACACCTCCAGCGTGTTGCCCGAGGGGTCCTGGAAAATGATCATCTCGTCGACGCGGCGGTCGGCCAGCTCGGCGGCGGTGGCCTCCTTGTAGGGCGTGCCCTCCACGTCGAGCCGGTTGCGAATCTCTTGCAGCCCTTCGGCGTCCGCCGTCTCCCAGCCGGAGACCTGCAGCCGGTCGTGCTCACCCGGCACGATCACCAGACGGGCAGGGAAGTCGTCCATCCGCAGGTAGAGCGCGCCCTCGAGCTGACCCCTGCCCTCGACCATGCCGACGACCTTCAGACCGTATTCGCGCCAAGCCGCGATGTCGGTGGCCTCGATGCGCAGATAACCCAGCGACCGGATGCTCATGACCCACCAACTCCAGGAACGTCTTTCAGAAAATCACCAGTCAGCTTGTTGAACTCGTCGAACTTCTCCAGCTGCGCCCAGTGCCCGCACTGCCCGAACACGTGCAGCTGCACCCGCGGAATCTGCTTGAGTGCCAGCAGTGCCCCATCGAGCGGGTTGACACGGTCCTCCCGACCCCAGATCAGGAGTACCCGCTGGCGCAGCTTGTGCACCTCGCGCCACATCATGCCGAGCTCGAAGTCGGGGCCCGCGAATGACTTTCCCATCGCCCGGGTGGCGGCAAGCGATTCGGCAGTGCTGGCGATCGCGAAGCGCTCGTCGATCAGCTCGGGGGTGATCAGCTTCTGGTCGAACACCATGATCCGCAGGAACGCCTCAAGGTTCTCGCGGGTGGGTGCATAGGAGAACTTGCCGAGCAGCTTAACGCCCTCGGTCGGGTCGGGCGCGAACAGGTTCACCGAAAGCCCACCCGGACCCATCAGGACCAGCCGGCCTGCCCGATCCGGGTTGTCAAGGGCGAACCTCACCGCGGTGCCGCCGCCGAGTGAATTGCCCACCAGTGCAGCGCGTTCCAGACCGAGGTGGTCGAACAGGTTCAGCAGCGCGGTCGCGCTGTAGCGGTTGTATTGCTCGTGCTCGGTGTGCTTGTCGGAGTGCCCGTAGCCGGGCTGGTCGACGGCGAGCACGTGAAAGTGCTCGGCCAGCACGCCGATATTCCGCCCGAAGTTGGACCAGCTCGACGCACCGGGTCCCCCACCGTGGAGCAGGACGATCGTCTGGCCGTTGCCGACGCCGGCTTCGTGATAGTGCAGGCGCATGTCGTCACGCACCTGCGCGTAGCGAGAGGTCGACTCAAAGGTGACACCGTCGGCATTCAAAACCGAGTGAGCCATCAGACCATCGTGTCCTGCGGTGGCAGCCCGAACTCGTTGTTGCCGAAGATCAGGTACGCACGCTCGGGATCGTTGGCGGCATGCACGCGGCCGGCGTGCGCGTCACGCCAGAACCGTTGGACCGGAGCGTCGTTGTTCAGCGCGGTAGCACCGGAAGCCTCGAACAGCCGGTCGATGGATGAGATCGCGCGGCCGGTCGCGCGGACCTGGTCGCGGCGGGCGCGGGTGCGCAACTCGAACGGAATCTCCCTGCCCGCCGACAGCAACGCGTACTCGTCGCCGACATTGCCGATCAGCTGCCGCCAGGCGGCGTCGATATCGCTGGCCGCCTCGGCGATGCGGACCTTGGCGAATGGGTCGTCCTTTGCCTTCTCGCCTGCGAACGCGGCGCGCACCCGCTTGCCCTGATGCTCGACGTGCGCGTCGTAGGCGCCGTAGGCCATGCCGACGATCGGCGCCGAGATTGTCGTCGGATGCACTGTGCCCCAAGGCATCTTGTATACCGGCGCGGTATTGGTCTTCAGGCCGCCCGCGGTGTGGTCGTTCATTGCCTTGTACGAGAGGAAGCGGTGCCGCGGCACGAACACGTCCTTGACCACGACGGTGTTGCTGCCGGTGCCGCGCAGGCCGACAACGTGCCACACGTCGTCGATGCGGTACTCGCTGCGCGGGATGAGAAAGCTGCCGAAATCGACGGGCCTGCCGTCCTTGATCACCGGCCCGCCGAGGAACGCCCACGTGGCGTGGTCACAGCCCGACGACCAGTTCCACGACCCGCTGACGAGGTAGCCGCCGTCGACGACGGTACCCGCGCCCATCGGCGCGTACGACGACGAGACGCGGACGGCCGGATCCTCGCCCCACACCTCTTCCTGGGCCTGCTGGTCGAACAGCGCGAGATGCCAGTTGTGCACGCCGATGATCGAGCTGACCCAGCCGGTGGAGCCGCAGGCGGTGGCGATGCGCCGGACCGCTTCGTAGAACAGCGTCGGGTCGCACTGCAGGCCACCCCACTGCTCGGGCTGAAGCAGCTTGAAGAGGCCGACTTCGTCGAGTTCGGCGACGGTCTCATCGGGCAGTTTGCGCAGATCCTCCGTCGCCTGTGCCCGCTTGGCAATCAGCGGCAGCAAGTCGTCAATGCCGGCCAGGACCTGCTGCACGTCACGCTGTTCAATGGACGTCACTGGTTTGCCTCCCGATGAGTACGGACAAACAGAGATTAGAACACGTTATGATTTGTGTCGAGCAGGGCATTCCCGCGGTAGCTGGACCTGGGCACATGCATTTCTGTAACCTGTTCTAGTTATCGCGAGTAGGAGGGGACACCGCAGTGACGGACGAGCCGCTCGGTAGCCACGTGCTCGAGCTGCAGGTGGCCGACGTCGTCGAGGAGACCGCCGACGCGCGCTCGCTGGTGTTCTGTGTTCCCGAAGGTCCCGACGCGCCTGAGATCCCTGCGGACCGGCTGCGCTACTCACCCGGGCAGTTCCTGACACTGCGGGTACCCAGCGACCGCACCGGCTCGGTCGCCAGGTGCTACTCGCTGTGCAGCTCGCCGTTCACCGGCGACCCGATGACCGTGACCGTCAAACGCACCGCCGACGGCTACGCCTCGAACTGGCTGTGCGACCACGCACATGCCGGCATGAAGATTCACGTCCTGGCGCCGTCGGGCACCTTCGTGCCCAAGACGCTGGACACCGACTTCCTGCTGCTGGCCGCGGGTAGCGGCATCACGCCGATGATGGCGATCTGCAAGTCCGCCCTCGCAGAGGGCAGCGGCAATGTGGTGCTGATCTACGCCAACCGCGACGAGAACTCGGTGATCTTCGGCGGCACGCTGCGCGAACTGGCGGCCAAGTACCCCGACCGGCTGACCGTCGTGCACTGGCTGGAAACCGTGCAGGGCCTGCCGAGCGCGGCCGCACTCGCCGGCTTGGCTGCGCCGTTTATCGGCCGCGACGCGTACATCTGCGGACCTGGCCCGTTCATGGCCGCCGCCGAAGAGGCACTGAAGGACTTGGGCGCACCCGCGGACCGCATCCACATCGAGGTGTTCAAGTCGTTGGAGTCCGATCCGTTCGCGAGAGTCGTCATTGCGGCCGATGGCTCAGACGACAGCGACGAGGGGCCTGCCACCGCGATCGTCACGCTGGACGGTGAGCGCCACGAGGTGCGCTGGCCGCGCACTGCGAAGCTGCTCGACGTGCTGCTCGACAAGGGGCTGGACGCGCCGTTCTCCTGCCGCGAAGGCCACTGCGGCGCCTGCGCAGTGCTCAAAAAGAGCGGTGACGTCGAGATGGAAGTCAACGACGTGCTCGAACAACAGGATCTCGACGAGGGTCTGATCCTGGGGTGCCAGGCCCACCCACGGTCGGATTCGGTCGAAGTCACCTATGACGAATAACGAACCGGATACCTTCCTGACGATGAACCGGATCAGAGCAGCGGGCACGGCGGCACTGCTGACCGCGGCGCTAACGCAGCCGGCGTCGGCCGCGGCCGCGTCCAACTCGGCCACCACCTCGATCCCCGTGGATCCGGCGACTCAAATAGAGATGCACGTCAGCGCCAACTGCGTGAAGGCGGTGAACCGGTGCGACTTCAACACGACCGCCGACCTGTTGACGCCGGACGGCCCGACCGGGTTGCCCGGCGACGCATGGGCCCGGCAGACCATCACGGTGCGTAGCTCGGACCGCAACGTGTGGCAGGAAGCGGGTTACAGCGCACCTTCCGGCACGCCCCGGGCAGACAAGGGCGCGAACCACGACAACGTGCTTTCGAAGATGTACAAGTCACTCAGTGACGTCGAGATCTCCGTTACCACCTTCGGTGGTGGACCGATCGAACGCTTTCAGGTCGACGGCGACTCGGTTCCCACCGACTGGAGCACCGGCCAGCCAAACACCCGCGCCACCTTCATCGCGTGCTCCGTCATCCAAGTGGTCTACGGCGGAGTGAACCTCACCACGCCGACCGCGTGCGCGCAGACCACCTTCGGCTAGCACGCGGCCCCACCTAGGCTCAGGTGGATGGAACTGCGGCGGCTGCGCTAGCACCGACGTGCTTTGACGGACCACCTCTATTGACATACAGACTGCCCGTATGTTACTTACGTACTGTCTGTACGCAAATGGGAGGAGCACTCGTGGAACAACTGATGCAGCACCACACCGACGCGTGGGGCAGCCGAGATCCGGCCAAGATCGCTGCCCTGCACACCGACAACACCACCTTTCACGCCCACGCTGGCCAAGAGGCGGCGCGCGGCAAACACGCAGTGCGGCAGGCGTTCGCGGACCTTCTCGCGCAGTTCCCCGATCTCGCCTTCGCGCCCGTCTCGCAGCGAGTCGGACAGGACTTCTGGGTGGCGGAATGGCGGATGACCGGAACACTCGCCGGGACCGACATCGCCTTCGAGGTCGACCTGGTCGACGTGATCACGGTCGAAGACGGCTTGGTCAAGAGCAAGGACAGCTACATCGACGCCGTGTCGATGCAGGCACAGCTCGGGTTGGTCGCGGCACCGTGAACAGCCCAGCAGCCACCAAGAACTCCGCTGCTGAATTCGTCGAATTCTTCGCAGCGGGCTGGGCCATCGGCGCGCGCGATCCTGAGGCGTTCTTCGGGCACTTCGAGCAACGTATGCACCCGAACGCGGCGCTGATTCAGCCGATCGCTCCGCCGAGCCGAGGGCCCGGCGCACTACGCGAACTCTTCGGACCACTGTTTCGGGCCGTGCCCGATCTCACCGGCACACTGAGGCGCTGGGGCGAGACGGCCGACGGGGTGTTCATCGAGCTGACCCTGCACGGACACCTTGGCCGCAAGGCAATCGAGTGGACGGTGGTCGACCGAATCATTCTGGAGGACGGCAAGATTCGCGAGCGGCGGTCGTACTTCGACTCGGTGCCGCTGCTCATGGCGGTGGCCCTGCGACCACGCGCCTCGCTGCCGCTGCTATTCGACCTCTTCGGCAGGCGGAACGGCTAGCGGGGCAGGCCCAACAGGCGCTCTCCCGCGAGAGTGAGCAGGATCTGCTCAGTGCCGCCTGCGATGGTCAGGCAGCGGGTGTTGAGGAAGTCATGCACCTCCTTGTTTTCGACGATGCCCGCACCAACTGAGAGCTCCATCCGCAGCTCGGACAGCGCCTGCCGGTATCGCACGCCGATCAGCTTGCGCGCGCTGGCCTGCGGTCCGGGATCCTGGCCACCGAGGACCAGCTGGGCGATCCGCTGGTCCAGCAGCGAACCCACCTGAGCGGACCGGATCAGCTCACCGAGAAGGTCCTGCACGCCCGGATCGAGGTCCAGTTCGGTCACGGTGCGGAGTAGTTCTTCCATCGGGTTGCCAAGCGCGGTGCCGTGAGCCATCGCAACGCGTTCGTTGGCCAGCGTGGTGCGAGCCAGCCGCCAGCCGTCGTTGACGTCGCCGACGACCATTTCGTCGGGAACGAACACATCGTCGAAGAACACCTCGTTGAACAGGTTGTCGCCGGTGATCTCGCGCAGCGGCCGGATATCGATGCCCGGCGACTTCATGTCGACAAGGAAGTACGTGATGCCCTTGTGCTTCGGTGCGTCGGCGTCGGTACGCGCCAGACAGACGCCCCACTGAGCCCAGTTTGCCCGCGATGTCCACACTTTCTGCCCGGTCAGCCGCCAACCACCCTCAGCGCGAACGGCTTTCATGCGCAGCGAGGCAAGGTCGGAACCGGCGCCTGGCTCGCTGAACAACTGGCACCAGAACACGTCACCGCGCAACGTGGCAGGCACGAAGCGCTCGACCTGCTCCTGGCTGCCGTGCTCGAGAATCGTCGGCGCTGCCCACCAGCCGATGACAAGGTCGGGGCGCGTCACACCCGCCGCCGCCATCTCCTGGTCGATCAGCAGCTGCTCGGCCGCACCGGCGTCCCGGCCGTAGGGCCGCGGCCAATGCGGTGCAAGCAGCCCGGCCTCGGCCAGCGCCACTTGCTGCTGTTCGGGCGGCAGTGCGGCGACTTCGGCGACCGCAGAGGCGATTTCGGGCTGCAGATCCGCCACCGAGTCAAGATCGATGTGCAGGTCGCGGCGCACACCCTGGTTGGTCAACGCGGCGATGCGGCGTAGCCAGCGGGACGTGCCGCCGAGGAACTGCGCAATTCCGTAAGCCCGACGCAGATACAGATGCGCGTCGTGCTCGAACGTGATGCCGATCCCGCCGAGCACCTGGATGCAGTCCTTCGCGTTGGCCTTGGCACTGTCGATGCCTGTAGCCGCTGCCACCGCCGCCGCAACCGACAGCTGGCGCTCGTCGTCGTTCGATATGGCGGAGGCCGCGGCTGATGCTGCGTCGCTGGCGGCCACCGAGATCTGCTCGGAGCGCAGCAACATCTCGGCACACATGTGCTTGATCGCCTGGAAGCTGCCGATCGGCTTGCCGAACTGCTCGCGCACCTTCGCGTATTCGGTGGCGGTCTTCAGCGTCCACCGCGCCAGGCCTGCGGCCTCGGCGGCCAGCACGGTGACGGTGAGGTCCTCGACCCGCTGCGCCGAGACGGACAACGGCTCAGCGGGCGCCGCATCGAGCACGACCCGCGCGAGTGGCCTTGAGAAGTCGGTGGCCTTGAGCTGTTCGACGGTCACACCGTCCGCGGTGGCGTCGACCAGCAGCCAGCGGTCGCCGGCGGGCAACAAAAGCACTCCGGCCCGATCGGCGCCGAGCACGTAGTCGGCGGTGCCCGACACCCGGCCGTCGGCGTAGCGCAGGTCGGCGGACAACGCGACACCCGCGGTGCGCTCTCCGGAAGCCAGCGACTCGAGCAGCGCCGCGTGCGAGCCGCCGATGAGCAAGGTCGCCAGCGCCGTGGTGGCGACCGGGCCAGGCACCATCGCGGCGGCGGCCTCGTCGACCATCGCGCACAGATCCCCGACCGTGCCGCCCGCGCCGCCGTGCTCCTCGGGCAGCGCGACACCGAAGGTCCCCAGCTGCGCCAACCCGTCGTAGGGGGCGCGCCAGGCGTCGGGCTGGCCGTGCTCGACGTCGCGTGCGGCCGCGACCGCACCGGAGCCGGCTGCCCAGCTGCGGACCAGCTCGCGTGCGGCAAACTGCTCGTCAGCAATGGTCCCAGGGGAAGATACCGACACCGTGACTCCTACCGTTTGGGCGAGAAGGCCATGCTTCTCACTAGAACGTGTTCTAATAGTGCCAGCGTTCGACCGTCAAGTCGACCGCCATTAGAGCAGGACACGTCCGTGTCTTAACGGGCGCGGAGGTGAGAAATTAGCGATCGGCGTGCGTATCGTTTTCACCACGAGCGCAAAATGAAGGAGCTGCCCGCCGCATGTCAGGCATGTCCCAGCCAGCACACACCAACCCGGCCTCGGGATCTGACTCGCGACCACGTCAGGTGATGAACGTGGCCGTACTGGCGGAGTCCGAGCTCGGGTCCGAAGCACAGCGTGAGCGCCGCAAACGCATCTTGGACGCCACCCTGGCCATCGCCTCAAAGGGCGGCTACGAGGCCGTTCAGATGCGTGCGGTCGCCGAACGCGCCGATGTCGCGGTCGGCACGCTGTACCGATACTTCCCTTCGAAGGTGCACCTGCTGGTGTCGGCGCTCGGCCGGGAGTTCGAGCGCATCGACGCCAAGACCGACCGCGCGGCGTTGTCCGGCGGCACGCCGTATCAGCGGCTCAACCTGATGGTGGGCAAGCTGAACCGGGCGATGCAGCGCAACCCGCTGCTGACCGAGGCCATGACCCGCGCGTTCGTGTTCGCCGATGCGTCGGCGGCCGGTGAGGTTGATCACGTCGGCAAGCTGATGGACTCGATGTTCGCCCGCGCCATGAGTGACGGCGAACCGACCGAGGACCAGTACCACATTGCGCGCGTCATCTCGGATGTCTGGCTGTCCAATCTGCTGGCCTGGCTAACTCGGCGGGCGTCGGCGACCGACGTCAGCAAGCGGCTGGACTTGGCCGTGCGTCTACTCATCGGCGACGGGGAGCACCCTAAGATTTAGCAGGTGGCTTCTGAGCCGTCTGACCGCCGACATCCAGCGGATGAGCTGCCGGTCGAGCTGAGGCGCGCGCTCGGCACCGTGGCGCGCGTGCCGCGGCTGCTGGTGGCGTGCGACTACGACGGCACCATGGCCCCGATCGTGGCGAACCCCGACGACGCGCGCCCGCTGGCCGAGACAGCGGCGGCGCTGCGTGCGCTGGCCGCCCTGCCGTCGACCACGGCGGCGCTGATCTCGGGGCGCGCGCTGCGCGATCTCGCGACGCTGTCACGAATGCCCGCCGAGGTCCATCTGGTCGGCAGCCACGGTTCCGAGTTCGACACCGGCTTCGTGCACGCGATCGACGACGCGGCCAAGGCGCTGCTCGGCAAGATCAAGGACGCGCTGAGCGCGATCGCCGCCGAGTACCCTGGCGTCGCCGTCGAGATCAAACCGGCCAGCGTCGCGCTGCACATACGCAACGCCGACCCCGCCGACGGCAAGGACGCGCTGAAGAAGGCGCACGCCGCTTCGCAGCACTGGGACGCACAGATCACCGAGGGCAAGGCGGTATTGGAGTTCGCGGTCATCCAGACCGACAAGGGGCAGGCGCTCGACATCCTGCGGCATCAGGAGGGCGCCTCGGCGGCGGTGTTCATCGGCGACGACGTCACCGACGAGAAGGCGTTTCGCCGGTTGCACGGACCCGACATCGGCATCAAGGTCGGCGACGGCGAAACCCTGGCCGGCTATCGCATCGAGTCGCCAGAACAGGTGGCCGCCGTTCTCGATTGTCTGCTCGAGGGGCGCCGCACCTGGCTCCTCGGCGGGCACAGCACGCCGATCGAGCGGCTGACGATGCTGTCCAACTCCCGCACGGTGGCGCTGCTTACACCCGACGCCGACGTGGTCTGGATGTGCCATCCGCAGGCCGATTCGGCGGCCGTGTTCTCCCGTCTGCTCGGCGACGCCACCGCAGGTCACTTCGCGATCGGTCCGCAGCGCGAGGCCCTGCCGCTGAGCCAGCGCTACGTCACCGGCACGATGACCGTCGAAACTCGTTGGGCCAGCCTGCTGGTCACCGACTATCTGTCGCACGACGTCGGCGCGGGCCGCACCGACTTGATTCGTGTGATCAGCGGGCGGGCCAAGGCGGTGGTCCAGTTCGCGCCGCGGCCCGAGTTCGCGCAGGCACCCGTTCATCTGCGCGTCGACGAGGGCGGCCTGCGGGTGTTCGCGACGAACGACCCGATGGTGTTGCGGTCACCAGGCGTGCAGTGGGAGATCGTGCCCGACGGGATCCACCAGACCGCGCGGGCCGTCATCGACCCGTCTGACGGGGGGTGCGTGCTGGAGTTGCGGTGCGGCACCGAGGATTTGGCGGAAAGCCCGGTGGACGAGGACTCGCGGCGCGAACGCGCCGAGAGTTACTGGCGAGACTGGGTTTCCACCCTGACACTGCCGCCGCTGAAACCGGAACTGATGAAGAGGTCGGCGCTGACGCTGCGCGGGCTTGTGCACACCGATACCGGGGCGATCATGGCAGCGGCCACCTCGTCGCTGCCCGAGGAGATCGGCGGGGTCCGCAACTGGGACTACCGCTACTGCTGGATCCGCGACGCCGCGATGACCGCCTCGGCACTGGTGTCGCTGGGCTCGATCGCCGAGGCTGAGGGGTATTTGAACTGGCTGCACGGTGTGATCGAGACGATGCACGGCCCCGAGCGGCTGCACCCGCTGTACGCGCTGTCTGGGGCGATCCTCGGTCCTGAGGCGGTGATCGACTCGCTGCCCGGCTACGCGGGGTCGCGTCCAGTGCGGGTCGGCAACGCCGCCAATGTCCAAGTGCAACTGGACGTCTTCGGCCCTGTGGTGCAGCTGATCTCTGATCTGTGCCACCGGCGGGTGGCCAACGGTGTGACGCATGCCTTGACGGATTCGGACTGGAACCTGGTCAGCGAGATGGTGTTCGCCGTCGAAAGCCGTTGGGTGGAACCGGATCACGGTATTTGGGAGATTCGCGGCAATCCCCGCCATCACGTGTACTCGAAGGTGATGTGCTGGTTGACGGTGGACCGCGCGCTGAAGCTGGCCGCTGAGTTCGGCCGCGAGGCGCCGCCGGGATGGTCCACGCTGCGCGACGTGATCTCCAAGCAGGTGTGCGAGCGCGGCTGGAA
>JAOPVX010000011.1 GCA_025965975.1 Mycobacterium sp.
TCGCCCAGCCGGGTTGCACTTCTGCCGGCATAGCCAATTGCGCGGCCTCGGCGGCGAGGCCGGGTACCCTGCAGTGCGGTTGGTAGGTCAGGTACCTGGCGCCCCCATAGCCCAATAGGCAGAGGCAGCGGACTTAAAATCCGTCCAGTCTGGGTTCGAGTCCCAGTGGGGGCACTTGGAAAATGCAGGTAGAGGCGTTTTTGTGTCTGGGATCAGCGCAGAGATCCCGTCTCAGTGTCACGTGTTGTCATCCCTGAAGGGGTGGGGCGTTGTCAAGGGCGTTTTGAGCTGTTTCGACCTCGATGTGGACAGCGCTGAACCGACCCCGGTGTCAAGGTGGAGCGCCCGCAGCGCAGCGAGGACGAACGACCTTGACGACGGGGGCAGAGTGGTTCAGCGCATGCTCGGTTGGAGTCGGAAGTCGATGAGCATCGGCTATGTGGTTGTGGTGCAACGTCTCCACAGTGATGCGCATGGGTTGGGGGCAGGGCCGGATCTTCGGCTGCCGGTCATCCCTTCGCCCCACAAGGGGGGCATGGAGCGGTGCGCGTGCAACACGCGGGGTCAATCACAACGGCGACCACGCCGAAATCCGGGGGTCAGACAATTCACCGGCCGCGCGCGTGTTGCGTCCGAGATGCTCACGCCGCCACCTGACGGTGGGCCAGGGCTCGGATGTGTCCGTCGCGCAGCCCGTAGTAGACGAGGGTGAGCAGCTTGCGGGCCGCGGCGATCTTGGCGATGTTGCGGCCGCGGCGGGCCTCGATCCGTTGGCGATCAAGGGCGATCTTGGTGGTGTCTGGCTGGCGCTGGATGGCCTCCACGGCCGCCCACCGCACGAGTTTGCTGCCCTGCTTGGTGATGTGCCCGCGGCGCACGACAGTGTCGGATTCGCGGTGTGTGGGGGTCAGCCCGGCCCACGAGCACAGGTGGGCGGGGTCGGTGAAGCGGTGCACGTCACCGATCTCGGCGACGAACACCGCCGCCAGCACCGGCCCGATGCCGGGCACCTGTTGGATCGCTTGATAGCCGCGGTGGGTGTGCAGCCGTTCGGCGATCATCGCGGCGAAGCGCGCTTCGTGGCCGTCGAGGATGTCGATGAGTTCGAGCAGCGAGCGGATTCGTTCGGCGTAGGCGGGCCCCAGTGGCACCTTGGCCAGCCGTTGCCGACCGGTGACGCCGAACAGATCCGACGCCGCGATCAACACGCCGGCCTTGGCGAGCACCGCATGGATCTGCGCCTTGAGTCCGGATCGGATCGCGACCAGCTTGGCGCGGTAGCGCACCAGCTCCCGCAATTCGCGGGTCTCCGGTGGGGCGATCCACGCCTCGGGCAGCCGACCCATCCGCAACAGATCGGCCAGATCACCGGCATCGCGCACATCGTTCTTCACCCGCCGGTAGCGGAATCCCTTGACTCCCAACGGATGCGCCAAATGCACCCGCGCTCCGCCGGCCTGCAGCACATCGACGGCCCAATACCAGCCGTAGGTTGCTTCCAGCACCACCTCGGGATCGGATCCGGCCTGCTCGAGCTGCAGTCCCAATGCGACCGGATCGTTGACGATCCGCACCGCCGAGAGCTGCTCACCGGATTCGGACTGGCGCACGATCACCGACCGCCGCCGATGTAGATCGATCCCGACGAACTGCCTGCCGTCATACTCGTCCATAGGGGCCTCCCGTGATTCGTGGAAAGTGAGCACCCCCAGCATCCGCCGGGAACGTCACGAGGAGCGGAGGCCCCGCCCCTTCATCGCATCACAACTCGCGCGAAACTCTGCGCCGCTGTGCCCAACGCTTCGGGCTGCGAATGCACATAGGTGGCCATCGTGAACGCCTTCGATGCGTGCCCCAGCCACGCAGAGATCACCGCGATAGGCACATCCTGCAAGTGCATCAGCGTCCCGCACGTGTGGCGTGCGTCGTGGAACCGGATGTGGCGGACGCCGGCGGCCTTGAGCATGCGCGCCCACCGAGACGTCAGGGCGTGCGGACTCAACGCTGTGCCTGCTTCGTCGACCACCACGTAGCCGCTCGCTTCGTAGAATTCGCCGAGTGCCAGCCGATCGGCCGCCTGGATGGCCCGGGCGGTCCGCAGTGCTGCGGCGAGGTGGTCGGGGATGGGCAGCGTCCGGCGTCCAGCCCGTGACTTCGGGGTGTCCTCGACGAGATGCTTGCCGAACCGAAGCCGTGTCGAAGAGATCTGAAGCGTGCGTGCGTCAAGGTTGATATCACTCCAGCGCAAGCCAGCCGCCTCGCCGCGGCGCAGCCCGGTAAGCGCGAGCTGCCACGCGATCGCATACCGGTTTCCGTCGACGTGATCCAGGACCTTCTGCAACTCCGCCGGCCGGTGCGGGCAAGACCACATCGATGCGCGCCCTGGTGCGCGCCGCGCACCGCCGCCACGGTGGGCGGGTGCTGCTGCTGGCGCCCACGGGTAAGGCCGTCGACGTCGCCGTCCGTGAAGGTGCTGGAGATGAAGGATTGACGATCGCTAAAGCCGTGCACCTGTTGCGTGCCAACAAGTTGGAGCTGGGCCCTGCAACGTTGGTCATTGTTGATGAGGCCGCGATGGTCGGCACCGACGACCTGCGCCAACTACTCACCGCCACCACGGCAGCGGCCACCAAGACGGTTCTTGTCGGAGATCACCATCAGCTGGCGCCGGTCAAGGCTCGCGGCGGCATGTTCGCCCAACTCTGCACTGATCTGCCGTGGACACAACACCTTTCCCAGGTGTGGCGCATGAAAGATCCCGACGAACGCGCCGCGTCACTCGCGCTGCGCGACGGCGAACCATCACAGACCCGCGGCGCGGTCGAGTGGTACCGCACCCAGGACCGGCTGCGGTGTGGGGATGCGATCACAATGGCCGCCGACGAGCTGGCCGCCTATAAAACGGACACCGCCGCCGGCAAGGATGCGCTACTGATATGTGACACGACCGCAATGGCCGACGCGCTCAACGAGCGCATCCACAACCAGAGCCTCGACGCCCGCGCACCGACAGTGAGGGGCGCGCGCGGACACCGCATCGGTGTCGGCGACCTCATCCTGACCCGCCGCAACGACCCCACCATCGTCCTCCAGAGTCCCACCGGCTCTGCCGGGCAGCTAGATTCGGTTCGCAACGGCAACCGGTGGCGGGTGGCAGCCATCGACCCGGCCGCAAATCGTGTCGCTGCCGAACGTCTCGATGACGGGGCCCGCGCCGTCTTCGAGAATGAGTACCTGCGTGAGCACGTGAGTCTGGGCTATGCCGTTTCCGTGCACAGCGCCCAGGGCGCCACCTCCGATACCACCCACGCGGTGCTCGGCGAGAGCGCCACCCGCTCCCTGCTCTACGTCGCGCTGACCCGCGGCCGCCATACCAACACCGCCTACCTCTACGAGCGAACTATCGGTGAGGGCGAGTACGGCCACCAAGAATCCGCCGGCACCCAGCTCACGTCCCGCGGCCGCAGTCGAGACGCCGCCGACATCGTGCGCGCCGTGCTGGCCAACCACGACCTAACACCGGTCACCGCACACGACTACGCCGCACAAACACCCGGCGCAGCGCTGCCCGACCGTGTCCGATCACTTCTCAACCGTCGAACAACAGCTGTACGCCGTCGACGAGCAACCTATGAGACTTGGCGCACCGAAGCACAGATTGCCGCACGGTCCGTGAGTCGGGCCCGCGTGCGCGCCGCCAGTCGGGATCGCAGCCCAGACACAGGAATCGAGCTCTAACCCAAGCGTCCAAGCTGGCTCCAATCCTGCGCGCCTGATCTCTTCGTCCCGAACGACACCATCAGCGGGTTTGGCGATGATGACAGCGTTTAGGGAGTTTGAAATTCGAGGTCAGACCGTTGATTTCGTTTGGGACATGTGCGCCTCGACGAAGCTATTGCGGACTGACTGCGGACTGACCGCTGGCCGTGTACGTCCGTGAGGGGGGTCTCCCCAGGGATGGTCTCCCTTCGCTGAGACTGCCGTGGCGACCGCTCTGAGGCGAATCCGCTGACAAGAGGTTTTTCGAAAGGTTCGCGAGCCCCAACTGGCTCGACATCGAATCGACGGCGGGCGCATATTGCTGCGTCCATACTGTTGGCGGCTGCCGCCCCGCAGCGGAGGAGGCCCAGATGCCGGACCCTACGTCACCGAACGTCGTGTTCTTCCACGTCGACAACCTGGGTTTCGGTGAACTCGGGTGCTACGGCGGAGGAATCCTGCGCGGTGCCGACACCAAGCGCATCGACGCCTTCGCCGCGCAAGGCTTCCAACTGCTGAACTACGCGCCCGAAGCCCAATGCACACCCACCCGCTCGGCGCTGCTCACCGGACGCCACGCGATCAGGTCAGGCAACCACACCGCCTCCGGACACGGCATGCCCTTCGGCCTGGTCACATGGGAAAGCACCCTGGGCGACATTTTCTCCGAGGCCGGTTACGCCACGTCGTGTCTGGGCAAATGGCATGTCGGCGACGAAGAGGGCCGCTGGCCCACCGACCACGGATTCGACGCCTGGTACGGGCCAGAACACTCCTACGACGAAGCACTCTGGGAAACCGACCCCTGGTATGACCCCAACCGTGACCCGGTGTCGCACCTGCTGGAAAGCACCAAGGGCCACCCGCCCACAGAATGCGAGCAACTGACCTACGAGGTGAAACGCAACGTCGACGTGGAATACCTGCGCAGGGCCTTCGACTTCATCGACGACAGCGTCGCCAAGGACACGCCGTTCTTCCTCTACTACAACCCCACCCTGATGCACCTGCCCTGCGTGCCCCGCGATGATTACAAGGGCACCAGCGGCAACGGCGACTTTGCCGAGTGCCTGCTGCAACTCGACGGCGACTTCGTTGATCTGCTCGACAAACTCGACGCCCTCGGGCTCACCGA
>JAOPVX010000085.1 GCA_025965975.1 Mycobacterium sp.
CCCTGCCCTACACCGAAAGGTTATACGACCTCAACACCGAGACCAAGGTTGTCGCCGAGCGGTTTGTGCTGTCGCAGAACGCGTCCCCGAATGGCGGGGCCGGCTTACTTACGTGTTCCATCCGGCCCAGCGGCATCTGGGGTCGCGGCGATCAGACGATGTTCCGCAAGGTGTTCGAGAGCGTGCTCGCCGGTCACGTCAAGGTGCTGGTCGGCAGCAAGAACGTCAAGCTCGATAACTCCTATGTGCACAACCTGATTCACGGCTTCATCCTCGCCGCTGAGCATCTGGTGCCCGCCGGGGCGGCGCCAGGACAGTCGTATTTCATCAACGACGGCGAGCCGATCAACATGTTCGAGTTCTCCCGACCGGTGGTGGAGGCCTGCGGCGAGCCGTGGCCGAAGGTCCGGGTGCCCGGCGGGCTGGCGTGGTTGGTGATGACGGTGTGGCAGTGGTTCCACTTCCGCTTCGGCCTGCCCAAGCCGCTCTTGGAACCCCTTGCAGTGGAACGGCTTTATCTCGACAACTACTTCTCGATCGCCAAGGCGCAGCGCGAACTCGGATACCAGCCGCTGTTCACCACCGAGCAGGCGATGGCGGAGTGCCTGCCGTACTACGTCGACCTGTTCCATCAGATGAAGGCGGCCACGCCGCAGCCCGCGGTCAGCGCCGTCACAGCAGCTCCTTCGGCGGGCTGATCTCTCCGGTCGCGCTGTCGACGAGTGCGGCCCGGTCCAGCCGTGAGTCAGCTGTACAGGTGGACCGGCTGGTGTGTGACCTGCTCGATCCGTGACGACGCGCTCTGCAGCAGCTCAGTGCCCAGCGCGATGAGGCCGCGCGCCGCGGCGATCTCCTCGCCAATCATCGGCTGGCTGCCGTCCTTCGGGTTGCGGTAGGCGTCCCCCCGCGTGGTCACGGTCTCGCCGTCGCCGCGCTTGGCGCGCACAGTCGCGTGTGTGTGGGTCTCGTCTTCGTCGAAGTCGATCTCGACGTGCCACGTTGTGTCCAGATTCTTGTCGTACATCGCCATCACCCTCCGGCTACCAGGGTGCTCCGCGGAATGGCTCGGCACCAGGTGTATTGCAGCTGAATCGTTGGCCAAATGCCCAGCCCCAACCACATTGCGCCCCTAGGCTTCGACCGGGACGTCAATTGACGAAGGAGCCGCTGTGCCTAACGGAACGCCCAACATTCTGGTCATCTGGGGCGACGACATCGGCATCACCAACCTGAGCTGCTTTAGCGACGGCCTGATGGGCTACCGGACTCCGAACATCGACCGCATTGCCAACGAAGGCATGCGCTTCACCGACTCCTACGGCGAGCAAAGCTGCACCGCGGGCAGGGCGGCGTTCATCAGCGGCCAAAGCGTCTACCGCACCGGAATGAGCAAGGTGGGCATCCCCTGCGCCGACGTGGGCTGGGCCGCGGAGGACCCGACAATCGCCGAACTCCTCAAGCCGCTGGGCTATGCCACCGGCCAGTTCGGCAAGAATCACTTCGGCGACATGAACAAACATCTGCCGACCGTGCACGGCTTCGACGAGTTCTTCGGCAACCTGTACCACCTCGACGCCGGGGAGGAGCCCGAGCAGTTCGACTACCCGCACAAGGATCAGTTCCCCAAGCTGTACGAGCTCGCGCTGCCACGCGGGGTGCTGAAGTGCCGGGCCACCGACGAGGAGCCCAAGGAGCCCGACGACCCGAAGTTCGGGCCCGTCGGCAAGCAGGTCGTCGGGGACACCGGCGCACTGGACACCAAGCGGATGGAGACCATCGACGACGAGACCACCGGGGCGTGCATCGACTACATCAAGTGTCAGGATGAGGCGGGAACGCCGTTCTTCGTGTGGATGTACATGACGCACATGCACCTCCACACCCACACCAAGCCGGCGAGCCGCGGCCAGGCTGGGCTGTGGCAGTCGGAGTACCACGACACGATGATCGACCACGACCGCAATGTCGGGCAGCTGCCTGACTGCCTGGACGAACTCGGCATCGCCGAGGACACCATCGTCGTCTACTCAACCGACAACGGACCACATCGCAACAGCTGGCCCGACGCCGGCACGAGGCCGTTCCGCAGTGAGAAGGACACCAACTGGGAGGGCGCGTTCCGCGTCCCCGAGATGGTGCGCTGGCCCGGAAAGATCAAGGCGGGCACGGTGTCCAACGAGGTCATTCAGCACCACGACTGGCTACCGACGTTCCTTGCCGCCGCGGGCGAGCCCGATATCGTCGACAAGTGGAAGGCCGGCCACGCGGTTGGAAACAAGGACTTCAAAGTTCATATCGACGGCTTCAACTTGTTGCCTTACTTGACCGGTGAGGCCGAGACGAGCCCGCGGCGGGGCTTCAGCTATTTCTCCGACGACGCCGACGTGCTCGGCCTGCCCTTCGAGAACTGGAAAGTCGTGTTCATGGAGCAGCGCTGCCAAGGCACACTACGGATTTGGGCCGAACCGTTCACGGCACTGAGGGTGCCCAAGTTGTTCAACCTGCGTACCGACCCGTTCGAGTACGCCGACATCACGTCGAACACCTGCTACGAATGGTTCCTGCACCACGACTTCATCGTGTTCTACGGCACCGCCATCTGCACCACGTTCCTGGAGACCTTCAAGGAGTTTCCGCCACGCCACGAGCCGGCCAGCTTCACCATCGACCACGCAGTCAAGGCACTGCAGAGATTCCTAGCGAAGGGTTAGAAATGCCAGGCACACAACCGAATATTCTTGTCATCTGGGGCGACGATATCGGCATCTCGAACCTGAGTTGCTACAGCCGCGGGCTGATGGGCTACTTCACGCCGAACATCGACCGGATCGCCGACGACGGAATGCTTTTCACCGATTCCTACGGCGAGCAGAGCTGCACGGCAGGCCGGTCATCGTTCATCACCGGCCAAAGCGTGTACCGCACCGGAATGAGCAAGGTGGGGATGCCCGGCGTCGACGTCGGACTGCAGAAGGAAGACCCGACCATCGCCGAACTGCTCAAGCCACTCGGGTATGCCACTGGTCAGTTCGGCAAGAATCACCTCGGCGACCTGAACAAATACCTGCCGACCGCGCACGGCTTCGACGAGTTCTTCGGCAATCTGTACCACCTCAACGCCGAGGAAGAACCCGAACATGAGGACTACCCCACCGCCGAGGAAGCGCCGCTTCTGCGCAAGGCCCTTGTGCCACGTGGCGTGATCCATTCCTGGACCACCGACGAGGACTCCGGAGAGGTGGACGACCGGTACGGCCCCGTCGGTAAGCAGCGCATCGAGGACACCGGACCACTGACCAAGTTGCGGATGGAGACCATCGACGACGAAACCACCGGCGCGTGCGTCGACTTCATCAAGCGGCAGCACGACGCGGGCACCCCGTTCTTCGTGTGGATGAACATGACCCATATGCATTTTCGAACGCACACCAAGCCCGAGAGCAAGGGTCAGGCCGGTCGCTGGCAGTCGCCCTATCACGACACGATGATCGACCACGACCGCAACGTCGGCACGCTGCTCGATCTGGTCGACGAGCTTGGGATCGCCGAGGACACCATCGTCATCTACAGCACCGACAACGGCCCGCATGCAAACAGCTGGCCGGACGGTGCGACGACCCCGTTCCGCAGCGAGAAGGCCACCAACTGGGAAGGCGCCTTCCGGATTCCGGAGATGATCCGCTGGACCGGGAAGATCAAGCCGCGTTCAGTGTCCAACGAGATCGTCCAGCATCATGACTGGTTGCCCACGTTCCTTGCGGCCGCCGGCGATCCCGACATCGTGGACAAATTGAAGGCCGGCCACACCATCGGCGACATGACGTACAAGGTGCACATCGACGGCTACAACCTGGTGCCGTACCTGACCGGCGAGGTGGAGAAGAGCCCAAGGCGCGGGATGATCTACTTCTCCGACGACTGCGACGTGCTCGGTATCCGGGCGGACAACTGGAAGATCGTGTTCATGGAGCAGCGCTGCCCCGGCACGCTGCAGGTGTGGTTCGAACCGTTCACGCCACTGCGGGCACCGAAGCTGTTCAATCTGCGGACCGATCCGTACGAACACGCGGATGTTACGTCGAACACGTACTGGGACTGGCTGATCGACCGCTTGTACCTGATGTTCTACGGCTCCGCGATCGTTACCCAGTTCCTCGAGACGTTCAAGGAGTTCCCACCGCGTCAGGAACCGGCGTCGTTCACCATCAACGCCGCCGTCGAGCAGCTGGAGTCCTTCCTTGCGTCTCGCGGCGGATGAGGGTGGCTGAACTCGTCTCGTGGACAGACGGGCCCACGAAGTCGGCCATCGTCGACTTCGTGGGTCGGGTCACCACCGATGGACCGGAATACGTTGCGCCACAAGCTCGCATCGCGGTCTTCGACAACGACGGCACGCTGTGGTGCGAGAAGCCGATGTACATCCAGCTCGACTTTCTGGTGCGCCGGTTCGCCGAGCAGGCGAAGGCCGACCCGTCGCTGCGCGACAAGCAGCCATACAAGGCGGCGTTCGAGGGCGAGCTGAAGTGGCTGGGCGATGCCGTCACCAAGCACTATCAGGGCGACGACAATGACATGAAAACCCTTGTGGCGGCTGTTCTTACGGCGCATCACGAGATCACTGTCGAGTCGCACGCCGGCCGGATCAACGCGTTTTTCGCCGAGGCCAGGCATCCGACGCTGGGCCGACCCTATACGTCGTGCGGGTACGCGCCGATGGTGGAGTTGCTGCGTTATCTGGAGGCCAGCGGCTTTACCTGTTACATCGTGTCCGGCGGCGGGCGGGATTTCATGCGTCCGATCACCGGACCGCTCTACGGGATTCCGCCCGAACGCGTGGTGGGCAGTTCGGTAGGTCTCGTCTACCGCGACGGCCACCTCTACACGACGGCGCAGCCCGAGTTCCTCGACGACGGGCCGATGAAACCCGTGCGGCTGTGGAGCCGCATCGGGCGCAGGCCGATCCTGGCCGCAGGCAACTCCAACGGCGATATCGAAATGCTTGAGTTCACCAGCGGCATGCGGCTGCTGGTCCTGCACGACGACGCCGATCGCGAATTCGACTACACCGCAGGCGCGGAGAAGGCGCTCGAGCAGGCGGCGAAGAACGACTGGACCGTGGTCAGCATGCGCAACGACTGGGCGACCGTCTTCAGTGACCTCTTCAGTGACCAATGAACTCGTCCGGATTCCGGCACAGAGCGCGTTGCTGGGATCTGAGCAGCACTACTCCGAGGAGAGGCCTGCACGGCCTGTCTCCGTCGACGGGTTCTGGATCCAAACCCACCAGGTGACGAACGACGAGTTCGCCGAATTCGTCTCTGCCACAGGATATGTGACAATCGCGGAACGTCCGCTTGATCCAGCGGACTACGCCGACGCGCCTGCCGAGAACCTCCAGCCGGGGTCGATGGTGTTCACCCGCACCGGCGGCCCGGTCGACCTGCGCCACCTGAACCTGTGGTGGACGTGGACGCCAGGGGCGTCCTGGCGTCATCCCGTCGGCCCGCACTCGTCGGTCGACAAGCGTGCGGATCATCCGGTCGTGCACGTCGCGTACGAAGACGCCGAGGCGTACGCGGGGTGGGCTGAGCTGTCGCTGCCGACCGAGGCGGAATGGGAAACCGCGGCCCGCGCAGGCCTCCAAGGAGCGACGTACACGTGGGGCGACGAACCCGAGCAGCCCGGCGAGCGACTTGCCAACTACTGGCACGGCGACTTCCCGTGGCGTCCGGACCGTGGATACGGTCGCACCACCGCCGTCGGCAGCTTCCCACCCAACGCCTACGGACTGGCCGACATGGCAGGCAATGTCTGGGAGTGGACGACCGATTGGTACGCCGACACCCGCGCTGGTGATCCTTGCTGCGAAGCAGGCAGTTACGACCCGCGCCAGCCACAGTTCCTGGTGCCGCGCAAGGTCATCAAGGGCGGCTCGTTCCTGTGTGCCGACAACTACTGCCTGCGTTACCGTCCCGCCGCCCGCCGACCGCAGCCGATCGACACGGGCATGAGCCACATCGGGTTTCGGTGCGTCAAGCGCTGAGGTTCGATTGGCCGCGAAACTGTATTCCACAACCCATTTCTCTGGTTGACCCGTTCGTAGTTACAGTCTCGCGCTGGTGTCGGACCCAGCTGGCAATCTCCGGCCATGGTGAGGGAAAGACTATTCGTGGGAAGTGAGGCGATCAGTGCCGGCGCCCTGACACAGCGTGACCTGTCGCGCTGTGTCCGCGTCTACCGCAACGTGTACGGCCATCGCGGCGGGCAGTTGACTGCGCGCGATCGAGCCATCGCAGCATGGCTGTGGTCGGGCAAGAAGTCCGTCGTGGCGGGCAGTTCGGCGGCCGCCCTTTTCGGCGCAAAGTGGGTCGACGCCGACACTCCTGCCGAGCTCATCTGCAGCCGAACCCGGCCACCGCCGATGATCGTGACGCGCAACGAGACATTGGCGCCCGGCGAGCAGACAGTGGTGAGAGGCATCCCGGTCACCACGCCGGGCCGAACTGCATTCGACCTCGGCCGTCGCGAGGACCTACCCGCGGCCGTCAAACGCCTCGATGCACTGGCGCGCGTGACAGGTATTGCCGCAGCCGACGTCATGCCGCTTGTGAGACTGCACCGAGGCGCGCGCGGCATGAAACAATTGCGTGAGGCATTAGCACTGATGGATGCGGGCGCCGAGTCGCCTCAGGAAACCGCGACACGGTTGACGCTGATCGACGGCGGACTGCCAACACCGCAGACGCAGATCATCGTCTCTGACGAGCGGGGCGTGATCGTGGCCCGCATCGACATGGGCTGGCGCGAGTGGTGCGTGGGTGTGGAGTTCGACGGCGCACAACATTGGACCGACCCGTTACAACGCTCCAAGGACATTGACCGCGCCGCTGAACTGGCACGGCTGGGTTGGGTGATCATCCGCGTCAGTTACGAGATGCTGCGCGATCGGCCCGAAGTCGTCCTTCAACGGGTGCGCGACGCGTTGCGTGCCGCCGGTTGTGCCACCATCTGACCGCGAAACTGCAACTAGTTACGGCCTGACTCGGAAAACGTGTTGCGGAATACAGTTTCGCGGCAGTTTCACCTGCGGGCTTCTGCGGCCTTCTTGATCGCCGCCAGCGTGACAGGAATGCCCGTCGCCGCTGCCGCGTGCCGCTTATCGATCTCGGCATCGGCTTGCGCGCCGAAGCGCTCGCGGAACCCCGCGATGCCTGCGGGCAGAAACTCCCAGGACTCGGTGAGCCGGGTGCCGCCGTTTTCGGGTTCAAATGTGTATCCCCAGTAAACCCAGCCGTTATTGACCTGCCAGCCAAACTCCCGACCGGGATCGGCGGCCACCACCTGGCAGCGTGACTCCCAAGTCCGCTCTTGGGTCTCGTTGCGGCCGGTGAACCAGGCACCGACCTGTGGGCCCGCTCCCTCGTCCCACCAGCAGGCCCGGCAAACCGGGCTCCACTCGCCCATCCTGGTTATATCCGACACCAGCGCATACAGGTCGTCTGCTGTCACCGCCACGGAAATCGAATCCGACATCTTCAGTTCGGTCACGGGTCGAGTCTGCCAGGGCGGGTCGGCAGCAATCCATAGCGCCTATTGCACTTTCGGCCCGCGGATGTGAGGTTGGAACGCGTTGTAATCGCTGCGTCGAAAGGCCAACCGGATGAGCAACGGTAACCAGCGGATCGCGGTCGTGATCGGCGGCGCGTCCGGAATCGGGTGGGCGACGGCGCAGGCACTCGCCGCGATGGGCGACCTGGTGACTGTTGCCGACCGCAACGCCGATGGAGCGCGCAGTTGCGCCGCTGAACTGGGCGACCCGCATGCCGCCGCGCCCGTCGACGTCATCGACGAGGACTCGGTACAACAGCTCTTCGAGCAGACCGGCCCGGTGGATGTGGTGGTCAACTGCGCAGGATTCTCCAATGTCGGCGTGATCACCGACATGCCGGTCGAGGCGTTCCGCGAGGTGATCGATGTCTGCCTGACGGGCGCATTCATTGTCGCCAAGCACGCGGGCCGCAACCTGCGCCCCGGCGGCGCGCTGGTCTCGATCAGCTCGCTCAACGGGCGCCAGCCCGCGGCGGGCATGAGCGCCTATTGCGCGGCAAAAGCTGGGCTGTCGATGCTCACCCAGGTCGCGGCACTCGAGCTCGGCCCGCGGGGCATCCGCGTGAACGCCGTCGCACCCGGCTTCGTCCATACCCCGCTCACCGAACCCGCCGCGGCGGTGCCAGGGGTGGTCGAGGAGTACCTGGAGAACACCGCGCTCGGCCGCGCGGGCACACCCGAGGACATCGCCAACGCCGTGCTTTTCCTATGTTCGCCTGCCTCGTCGTGGCTGACCGGAGAGGTGCTCGACCTCAACGGCGGCGCCCACATGAAGCGCTATCCCGACATCCTCAAACACATCATGAGACTGGCCGAGGCGCAATGAGTTTCGAGGGCAAGCAGGCGATCGTCACCGGCGCCGGCTCGGGTATCGGCGCGGCGCTGTGCCGGGCGCTGGTGAGCGCGGGCGCGATGGTGGTCTGCACCGACGTCGACGGCGGCGCCGCCGAACGCACCGCCGCGGCGCTTGGCGCCAACGCCCGTTCCGCGCGGCTCGACGTCACCGACGCGGCGGCGGTGCAGGGCGCCGTCGACGAGGTCGTCGGTCGAGCAGGCCGGCTCGACCTGATGTTCAACAACGCGGGCATCGTGTGGGGCGGGGACACCGAATTGCTGACGCTTGACCAGTGGAACGCGATCATCGACGTCAACATTCGCGGTGTCGTGCACGGCGTCGCCGCGGCGTACCCCCTGATGGTGCGGCAAGGCCACGGGCACATCGTCAACACCGCGTCGATGGCCGGGCTGACCGCGGCCGGACAGATCACCAGCTATGTGACGACCAAGCACGCCGTGGTCGGGCTTTCACTGGCCTTGCGCTCGGAGGCCGTCACGCGCGGGGTCGGCGTATTGGTGGTGTGCCCCTCTGCCGTCGAGACACCGATCCTCGACAAGGGCGCCATCGGCGGATTCGTCGGACGCAATTACTTTCTTCAAGGCCAGGGCGTACGCACCGCATACGACCCCGACCGGCTGGCGCGCGAGACGTTGCGCGCCATCGAGAAGAACAAGGCACTGCTGGTCAAGCCGCGACTGGCGCACGCCCAGTGGCTGTTCGCCCGGCTGTCGCCGACTCTGATGCAACGCATGTCGATCGGCTTCATCCAACGCCAACGGGCCAGTCAGGCCGCGGCCCGCTCACAGATTCGCTGACCGAATTCGCTTTTCGCGCGCGGTGACCTGGCTACCGTCACGTCAATGGATACCGAGTTCACGGTGACACAGAAGCGTGCGCTGGCCGTTGCGACGGTGATCGCCATCCTGTTCGCCGCGTATTTCCTGCGCGTCTTCTTCATGCTCATCGTGGTTGCCGCGATCGCCGCCCACCTGTTCACGCCGCTGTTCGTCAGGCTGACCAAGAGAGTCAGCAAGGGGTTGGCTGCCACCCTGACCCTGCTGGCGGCGATCGGATCGGTCATCGTCCCGATCGGACTGCTGGTGCTGCTGGCGGTCGTGCAGATCGGCCACATGGTCAAGAGCGTGTCCGACTGGATCGGCAGGACCGACCTCGGTGCCCTCGGTGACAAGGCACTGCGGTTCGTCAACGACCTCATCGCGCGAGCGCCGTTCGCGAATGACTATCGGGTCACCCCGGATTCACTGCGCGCAGGGATAACGTCCACCGCCCAACACGTCGGTCAATGGCTACTCGGCTTGGTGCAGAACGCCGCGGGAAGCGTGTTCGGCGGCGTGACAGCGGCGATTCTGTTTCTCTACGTGTTCATTTCGCTGTTGACCAATCGAGAGCAGATTCGCAATTTGATCGGCCAACTCAACCCGCTGGGTGAAGACGTCACCGATTTGTACCTGGACAGGATGGGCGCGATGGTTCGTGCCACCGTGCGCGGACAGTTCGTCATCGCCCTGTGTCAGGGTATCGCCGGGGCGGCGTCCATCTACATCGCCGGCTTCCACGACGGCTTCTTCATCTTCGCGATCGTGCTCACCGCGCTTTCGGTCATCCCACTGGGTGGCGGCATCGTTACGATCCCGTTCGGCATCGGAATGATCCTGTTCGGCAATGTCGTTGGCGGTGTGTTCGTCATCGTCTGGCATCTGCTGGTCGTGACGAACATCGACAATGTGTTGCGCCCGTTCCTGGTACCGCGGGAAGCACGGCTCGACCCCGCGCTGATGTTGCTCGCGGTGTTCGCAGGCATCGCGATGTTCGGCGCGTGGGGCATCATCGTCGGCCCCGTGGTGATGATCGTCATCGTCACCACCATCAACGTCTACCTCGCGGTGTTTCGGGGCGTGCCCATCGATCAGCCCGAAGAAGCCGACGAGAAGCCAAGGCGCAACAAACTCTTCGGATGGCTGGCACGCCGCATCAAGCGGGACACCAAGCCGGCCGAGCTTGCGCCTAATTCGCGCTCAGCCGCGCCTCCGCCTAATTCGCGCTCAGCCGCGCCTTGAGGAATTCGACGACCCGCTTGCGTGCCTCGTAGGCCGGGTGGCCTTCGGTCTCGCGGACCTCAAGGGTCAGCACCGAATGCGACAACTTGCCGAAACCGTGTTCGTTGCGCTTGTTCGAGTTGATCTCGATGACCTCGAACGCGTCACCCAGCCGGGCCTTCAGCGTCGCGAAGCGGTCGCCAGGAGACATTGGGTCCTCGCTGAACCGCAGACCCATCGCGCAGAGCCCCTCGCTGGCGGCACGTTGTTCGATGACCTTCAATTCCGCCTCGGACAATCCCGGGTCCCTGCGGTGCTTGGGCGTCAGCGGAATCGGCAGCGACGGCTGGCTCAGCACCGGGGCCAGCACGCTGTCGTCGACGGCGGCGGCCAACGCGAAGCCGCCGCTCCAGCATTGGCCGATCACCCCGACGCCCTTGCCAGGGGTTTTTTCGTTCAGGTCACGGGCCAGCGCCCGTAGGTAATGCGCCACCGGCCGGTCGGCGTTGGTTGCAAATGCCGCGAATTCTTTTGCCACGCAGCCGCGCAGCATCACCGGCACCATACCTGGGCGGACACCAGGGGCGCCCGGCGTACCGTAGAGCGACGGAGACGCGACGGTGAATCCGTTGTCCACCAGATGATTACCGAGCGCCAAGACGCCGGGATGCAGGCCGGGCATCTCGGGGATCAGCACCACACCGGGACCCTCGCCCTTGCGGTACACGTCGTATGTGTATCCCGCCGCTGCGAACGGCGCGACGGTCCATCCGGTCAGGTCTGCTTCCGGTGCGGTCATGCCGTCTCCGTCTTCTATTTGGCAGGCAGCGGCGACTGGGTCTGCGTCGCCGCCGCAAGCGTACGGTACTCGTCCGTACCTGCCGCGCCGGTGATCGCGATTTGTGCCGGGCCGCCTTGGCCGTTCAGCCGGGTGGTCCACACCGGCTCGGCCCGCTTGCCGTCCTGGCCGCCACCCTCGTACACCACCCATTTCACGCCGTCGACGTCCTTGGTCCCTGTCGGATAGAGATCGGCGTTGATGGAGGCGACCAGCTTGTCCTCGTCGGCGTTGCTCTGCGTCAGGCTCACATACATCCCGGTGGGCGCGAGGTATCCGACGGTGGAGCTGACGGCACGGGCCTGCTGGCCCGAGGACGGATCGGTGCGGCCGCCGTCGATGCCCTTGCGGCCGCCGGAGTTGGACTGCCAGCCCTCAGGCAGCCGCGGCAGCCGGATCGGGATCTTCAGCGCGTGGGCGTCGGCCTGCAGCGCGGCAGGAGCGTCGTAGTCGGGCAGCGGACCCTTGCCCGGCCCTGCCGGGGCGAACGAGCACATGCCGAGGACTCCTGCCAGCACTATGCAGGCGATCACCAGCGGCGCGATCGACCAGAACATGTCCCGGCCGTCCTGCAACAACCGCGGCTTAGCGGGCTTGGGGGCCGGAGCCGGTTGGCCGGCGACATCGGGGCTGGGTTGCGGCTGCCGATTCACGATCGCCAGTATCCCAGGTCCCAATCGGCGATCCGATAATGGGAGAATCTGCAGTCATGAGCCCCTCGCGCCGTGAAGCACCCGATCGCAACCTCGCCCTCGAACTCGTGCGGGTTACCGAGGCCGGCGCGATGGCGGCGGGTCGCTGGGTGGGCCGCGGCGACAAGGAGGGTGGCGACGGCGCCGCCGTCGACGCGATGCGTGAGCTGGTCAACACGGTGTCGATGCGCGGCGTGGTGGTGATCGGCGAGGGCGAGAAGGACAACGCGCCGATGCTCTACAACGGCGAAGAGGTCGGCAACGGCGACGGGCCGGACTGCGACTTCGCTGTCGATCCGATCGACGGCACCACGCTGATGAGCAAGGGCCTGCCGAACGCGATCTCGGTGCTGGCGGTCGCCGAACGCGGCGCCATGTTCGACCCGTCGGCGGTTTTCTACATGAACAAGATCGCGGTCGGACCCGAAGCGATCGACGCGATTGACATCACCGCCCCGATCGGTGAGAACGTCCGCCAGGTCGCCAAGGCCAAGGGGCTGTCCGTGTCGGATATGACGGTGTGCATCCTCGACCGGCCGCGCCACGAGAAGCTGATGGCCGAAGTCCGCGATGCGGGCGCCCGGATCCGGCTCATCACCGACGGGGACGTGGCCGGCGCGATCTCCGCGTGCCGGCCCAACAGCGGCACCGACCTGCTCGCCGGTATCGGTGGCACACCAGAGGGCATCATCACGGCTGCCGCAATTCGCTGCATGGGCGGTGCGATCCAGGGCCAGCTCGCCCCGAAGGACGACGAGGAGCGCCAGAAGGCGATCGACGCCGGTTACGACCTCGACCAGATCCTGTCCACCGAAGACCTGGTGTCAGGGGAGAACGTCTTCTTCTGTGCCACCGGCGTGACCGACGGCGACCTGCTCAAGGGCGTCCAGTACTACGGCGGGGGCTGCACCACTTCGTCGATCGTGATGCGGTCGAAGTCCGGCACAGTGCGGATGATCGAGGCGTACCACCGGTTGTCAAAACTCAACGAATACTCCGCTATCGATTTCACCGGCGACAGCAACGCCTTTCAGCCGTTGCCTTAAATCACCGACACGGGAAGGGCTCAAATGACCACCGACAGTGCAGTCGACAACGCTGCCGAATACCGCATCGAGCACGACACCATGGGCGAAGTCCGGGTGCCGATCACCGCATTGTGGCGGGCTCAGACGCAGCGGGCGGTGGAGAACTTCCCGATCTCGGGCCGCGGACTGGAACGCACCCAAATCCGCGCGCTGGGCCTGCTGAAAGGCGCTTGCGCCCAAGTGAACAAGGACCTCGGCCTGCTGCCCGCCGAGAAGGCCGACGCGATCATCGCCGCGGCCGATGAGATCGCCGAGGGCATGCACGACGATCAGTTCCCCATCGACGTGTTCCAGACCGGCTCTGGCACCAGCTCGAACATGAACACCAACGAGGTGATCGCCAGCATCGCCGCGCAGAATGGCGTCACCGTGCATCCCAACGACGACGCCAACATGTCCCAGTCGTCGAACGATACCTTCCCCACCGCGACGCACATTGCGGCCACGGAAGCAGCTGTGCGGCAATTGATTCCGGCGCTCGAGGTGCTGCACGAGTCGCTGGCGGCCAAGGCGCGGCAATGGCGCACCGTGGTGAAGTCGGGCCGCACACACCTGATGGATGCCGTGCCCGTGACGCTCGGCCAGGAGTTCAGCGGCTACGCCCGCCAGATCGAGGCCGGCATAGAAAGGGTGCGCGGGTGTCTTCCCCGGCTGGGCGAACTGGCCATCGGGGGCACCGCGGTCGGCACCGGCCTTAACGCACCGGACGGCTTCGGCACGAAGGTCGTCGAGGTGCTGGTGAGTCAGACCGGCCTGGCCGAACTGCGTACGGCCGCAAACTCTTTCGAGGCGCAGGCGGCCCGCGACGGGCTGGTCGAGGCGTCCGGCGCGCTGCGCACCATCGCCGTGTCGCTGACCAAGATCGCCAACGATATCCGCTGGATGGGTTCCGGGCCGCTGACCGGTCTCGCCGAGATCCAACTGCCCGATCTGCAGCCGGGCAGCTCGATCATGCCCGGCAAGGTCAACCCCGTCATCCCCGAGGCGATCACGCAGGTCGCCGCGCAGGTCGTCGGCAATGACGCCGCGATCGCTTGGGGCGGTGCTGCAGGCGCGTTCGAGCTCAACGTCTACATCCCGATGATGGCCCGCAACCTGCTGGAGTCCTTCAAGCTGCTCACAAACGGCGCAAAGCTGTTCGCCGAGCGCTGCATCGACGGCCTGATCGCCAACGAGGCGCGCCTGCGCGAGCTGGCCGAGTCCTCGCCGTCGATCGTCACCCCACTGAATTCGGCCATCGGCTACGAGGAGGCCGCCGCGGTGGCCAAGCAGGCGCTCAAGGAGAAGAAGACCATCCGCCAGACGGTCATCGACCGGGGCCTTATCGGCGACAAATTATCGCTGGAGGAGCTCGACCGGCGGCTCGACGTGCTGGCGATGGCCCGGGTCAAACCGGGCGATGCCTAGGAACTTCTTGAAAACGAAACGGCCTGCGGACGGTATCCGAGATACTTCAGGAATGAGCTTGCCGGGCATGGCCAGCCGCCCCATCGAGGAGCAGGCGCTACGCGAGTTCCTGGATTCCGCGTCGAGCACGCCATCGGCGTTGTTGGTCGATGGTGAGGCCGGGATCGGCAAGACCACCCTGTGGCTGGCCGGCCTCGAGCAGGCGCGTGGTCGCGGATTCCGCGTGCTCTCGGCCCGCGTTGCAAATGCGCAATCCGTGCTGGCGTACGCGTCGCTGGCCGACCTGTTGGAAGGGACGCCCGCATCCACATGGGCCGACTTGCCTGATCTCAGCGGATCACGATGGACCGGTGTTGCGCGAGCAGGCCGGCGTCACCGACCGGCGCGCGGTGGCGGCCGCGTTCCTTTCGGTCATCGAGCGGCTCAGCGACCACCGCCCTGTGCTGCTGGCGATCGATGACCTGCAATGGCTCGATCCGTCTAGCGTGCACGTGATCGCGTTCGCTGCGCGGCGACTGTCCGGCCCGGTGGGCTTCCTTGGCATCGTCCGCACCGAGCCCGACAGCGGGGGAGCCACATCATGGCTGCAATTACCCCGGCCTGACGCCATCCACCGAATTGCGGTGCGTCCGTTGTCTTCTCGTGCGCTGCACACCGTTGTGAGGGATGAGCTGGGTCATCCGGTACCGCGCGCGGCAATGACGCGAATTCAACAGATCTCGGCCGGAAACCCGTTCTATGCCATCGAATTGGCCCGCGCCCTCGTTGAGAGCGTCGATGAGATACTGCCTGGCACATTGGCTGAGTGACGTGTTGCTTGCCGCCGCCTGCCTGGCCACGCCGACCGTCGAGCTGGTCGGCGAAGCCGCCGCCACCGACCACGACCGGCTGATCGAGCTCCTCGATGCCGCCGAGCGCAGCGGCATCGTCTCGATCGAAGGCAACCGGATCCGGTTCACCAATCCACTGTTGGCCGGTGGCGTGTACACCGACGCAGCGTGACGCCCTCCACGTCTTCGAGGAGCTTGGCACCCCGCTGTGGGCCAACCGCGCCCGCGCCGAACTGGCCGGCGCCGATGCCCGGCCACGGGCACGGACACCGACACGGGGCGGGCTCACGCCCGCCGCGCAACGAGTGGCCGAACTCTCGGCGTCGGGGACGACGAACCGCGATGTGGCGGCCAAGCTGTTCATCAGCCTCAACACCGTTGAGGCCACCCTCGCGCGTGTCTACCGCAAGCTGGGCATCAGATCGAGGGCCGAACTCGCGCTGCACATGAATACGACCCGAAGATAGTGGGTAAACATACCGGTACGGATGTTGCCAGCTGCGACGACTCGGCACAATTGACCCAAAGAGTAGACCGATCCGCTGTTGGCTGGAATTCTTCTAGTCATGCCGGGTGTGGGCGTGGAGAACCGCCGCGCAGAGGGCCGTATCGCTGGGTTCTTGGCGTCTGCGGCCATTGAGCCGTCGGCTTTGCTGATCGAGGGCGAGCCCGGCATCGGTAAGACCACCCTGTGGTTGGCCGCCCAGGAGCAGGCACGGGACGCGGGATTCCGGGTGTTGTCGGCGCGCGCCGCGGCGGCCGAATCCGTGCTGGCCTACACGGCCCTGGCCGACCTGCTTGACGGGGTTCCCGCATCCGCGTGGGCAGATTTGCCCGAACCTCAGCGGCACGCTGTCGACCAGGTGCTCACGCGGACGGACAACGGCTCGGCCACCGATCAGCGGGCGGTGGCCGCGGCGTTCCTTTCGGTCGTCGAACACCTCACCGACGACGGGCCGCTGCTGGTGGCGATCGATGACCTGCAATGGATCGACCAGTCGAGCATGCATGTAGTGGCGTTCGCGGCGAGGCGGCTCTCCGGGCCGGTCGGAATTCTTGGCAGTGTCCGCACCGATACCGGCAATGGCGGGGGTGCCTGGCTGCAACTGCCGCGGCCCGATGCCGTGAACCGAATTCGTTTGCATCCATTGGATATTCATGATCTGCACGTGGCGGTGTCGGCGCGGCTACGGCGGCCGTTCTCGCGTCCGACGATGGGGCAGATACATCAGGTGTCCGGCGGAAACCCCTTCTACGCAATCGAATTGGCACGGGCGATAGCCGAACACGCCCCCGGCGTCGGGACCTCGTTGCCACGCACGCTGGCCGACGTCGTGCGGGCCAGGATCGGCGGCCTCGATCCCGACGTGCACGACGCGCTGCTCGCCGCATCGTGCATGGCTTCGCCGACGGTGGAGCTGGTGTCAAGCGCAACAATCAGCGACGACGACCGGTTGGTCGAGCTGCTCGAGAACGCCGAAAGCAAAGGCATCATCGCCATCGACGGCAACCGGATCCACTTCGCCCATCCCCTGCTGGCCAGGGGTGTTTACACCGAGGCAGCGCCGGGCCAGCGCCGAACGATGCATCGCCGCCTCGCCGACATCGTCGACGAGCCCGAGCTGCGGGCACGGCATCTGGCGTTGGCCGCGACCAGCGGTGACCACGTCACCCTTCTGGCGCTCGACACGGCGGCGGAGTCCGCGCGCATGCGCGGGGCACCCGCGGCGGCCGCCGAGCTGATTGACCTGGCGATCGGCCTCGGCGGTGACACCGCCGAGCGTCGACTCCGTTCCGCGCTGCACCATTTCGACGCAGGTGACCAGGAGCGGGCGGGCACGATGCTCGAAGAGACCATCGAAGGGCTGGCGCCAGGCGAGCTGCGGGCGGAGGCGTTGAGCCAGCTCGCTGTAGTGCGGCTGTACGGAGACGGCTTCTTCGAGGGTGCACGCTTGCTGCAGCGCGCGCTCAGTGAGGTGGGCGCCGACAGCACGCTGCGAGTGCAGATTTTGATCACGTTGGCCTACTCGCTGCTCAACTCCAATCAGCCGGGAGCGGGCAGGCAAATGGCCGAGGAGGCCGTCGCCCAAGCCGAGCGCGTCAGCCAGCCACACTTGGTTGGCCTTGCGCTCGGTATGCGCGTGATCCTGCGGTTCCTGTGCGGGGAAGGTTTCGACGAGACGGACCTTCATCGCGCGGTGCAGCTGGAGGACCCGGACATCTCCACGCCCCTGGTATTTCGGCCATCCGTTCAGCGGGCCCTGCTGCTGGCGTGGACCGGCAACATTGACGACTCCCATGAGGTACTGGAGGCTGTCCGGCGCCGCTGCGCGGAAAAGGGTGAGGAAGGCGAGCTGGTGTTCATCGCCCAGCACGTGGTGCTGAGCAGCATTTGGCGGGGTGACTTCGTCGAGGCCACCCTGGTCGCCGAGGACGCCATGGAGCGGGCTCGCCAGCTCGGCGGCGACACCCCGCTGTTTTTGGCATATGGCCTGCGGGCGAAGCTGGCCGCGTACGCAGGCCGGGAAGCCGACACGAGGGATGCGGCCGGGGAGGCACTCGAGATCGGCAGGCGCACCGGGTCATTTCGGTTGGCGGAGCGGATCGTTGCCGCAGTTGGATTCCTTGAAGTGTCGCTTGGCCGTTACGAGGCCGCGATGGCAACCCTGCAGCCGCTGGTGACCAAGTTCGATCCGGCGTTGACACCGACTGAACTTCCCGACGCCGCGTTTCTGGGGGACGCCATCGACGCCTTGATTCAGCTGGGCAGGGGCGCCGAGGCGGAGCCCCTCATCGACGCCCTCGAGCGGAACGGCCAGCGGATGGGCCGCGCGTGGATGATGGCCGTCGGCGCCCGCGGCAGGAGCATGCTGCTGGCCGATCAGAATGACCTCGACGCGGCGAGTGCGGCCGCCGCGCACGCGATAGCCGAACACGACCGGTTGCCGATGCCGTTCGAGCGTGCTCGAACGCTGTTGCTGCTTGGCCAACTACAGCGGCGGCAACGTAGAAAGGAGTCCGCATCGGCGAGCCTGCAGGAAGCCCTTGACATCTTCGAGAGGTTGCACGTCCCGCTATGGGCCGATCGCGCCCGTGCCGAACTCGTCCGAGCGAGCGTCGGTCCGCGTCGCAGCGGGCAGCTCACCCCGTCCGAGCAACGTGTCGCTGAGCTCGCCGCGTCGGGCATGAAGAACCGCGACGTCGCATCCGCGCTGTTCATCAGCCCGAAGACCGTCGAGGCGAACCTGGCCCGGATCTACCGCAAACTGGGCATCAAATCGCGTGCTGAACTCGGCCGTCACATGCGTACGACCTAGGCCGATCGGACGTGGGCCGCCCAGACGTAGGCCGCTCAGACGTAGGCCGCTCAGATGTAGGGAAACACCCTATTTCTCAACGCTGTTGCGCGAATTAGCGTCAACCCGGTGTCTGTCGACCAAAGCCCGTTGATTCTGGCCACGCAGAGCCCGCCAGCTCTGGTGACAACGGCAATAAGTGCGCCCGCGTTGCGCACCGGCTTCGCGATGCTGGGTCTGGTCTCGCTGCTGGATCTGCCGAAGGCCGACCGGGCCGACCGGATGGTGGCGCTTGGCGGCGCGGCGGCCGCTGGGTGGTTTCTGGTCCGGACAAGCCGTCGCCGCTAGGCCCCGTTGGTGGGGCCGCCGGAGTTCTGACCCGGGATATCGGTGATCGGGAAGTTCGGCATCGGCTTGGGCGATGGCGTGTTCGGCAGCGTCGGGATCTCAGCAGGCGGGATGTCGGTGATGTCGTTGGCAGGCGGCCCGTTGTCCCGACTGCCGTAACTGCTGCCCGGTGCGCGCGGCCCCAATAGCTGGCTCACGGTCACCAGGTGATATCCGTTGGTCTTGAGCACCGGGATGAACTGGTACACCACATCGACGGTGCTCGAGTAGGTGTCGTGGAACAACACCACCGAGCCGGGCTTGATCTGCGTCTTGAGCATGTAGGTCGTGGCGGCGGTGTTGGCGTCGTTCATCCAGTCGAAAGGGATGACGTCCCAATTGATGTCGGCCATGCCCTGCTGCTTGGCCGCTGCTAGAACGTTGTCGTTGATCAGCCCGCCTGCGGTGCGCATCAGCTTCGGCGTCTGGCCGGTCGCGGCATCGATCGCGTCGTTCGCCTTGGAGATCTGGCTGCCGATGTCCTCGGGCGGGATGGTCGTCATGTTGGGGTGCTCCCACGTGTGGTTGGCCACCTCCATGCCGGCGTCGGCAACGCGCTTGGCGCCTGCGGGGTTGGCCGCGACCTTGTTGCCGATGAGGAAGAACGTCGACTTCGCGTCGTTGTCGGCCAGTATCTGTAGCAGCCGGTCGGTGTAGGGGCTTGGCCCGTCGTCGAACGTCAGCGCCACGCACTTGACCTGTGAGCAGTCGACGTTGTCGGCGCCGGCCCGCCTGACGTGGCCGGTGAGCCCGCCGACGACCAGCACCACCGCGGCCGCGAGCACACCAAGGACGGTTCTGGCGTAGCGCCAGGCCTGGCTGTCGGGTCGCTTCGGCACCCAAGCAGCCTACCGGGGCCCTCTGGCGAGGCCGCTTACGGAAGCGCCCCTGGGCTGATCTCTTCGAGCATCTCGGTGACCAGCGCCGCGATCGGTGAGCGCTCGCTGCGCAGCAGCGTGATGTGCGCGAACAACGGGTGGCCCTTGAGCTTCTCGATCACCGCGGCCACGCCATCGTGGCGGCCCACCCGCAGGTTGTCGCGCTG
>JAOPVX010000253.1 GCA_025965975.1 Mycobacterium sp.
CCCTTGAATATCGGCGCGAAGCGCTCGATGTAATCCGGTTCCACCGACAGCATCACGGCCATGAGCGCGGCCATCGCCCCGCCGAGGCTGTGACCGGTGAGGTAGAGCGTGGTCATCGGCTTCTCCAGCGGCGGCATCGGTGATCCCCGGTCGTTGTCGAGCACGGAGCGCCGGTCGAGCGCCCGCATCAGCGCCGCGATCACCTCGAACCGGGTTGCTCGCACGTTGCGGTAGAACCCGGCATGGACGGCATACGACTTTGCCGGGACGGCCTCGGCGTCGGGCGGCAAAGAGGATTTGGCTGGGTCGGCGGCCTTGGTGTTGCGTGGAAACGGGAACGCGATCTTGTCGGGCTGGACGTCGGCGTCGGTCAGCCAGTTGACCAGGTTCGTCGGTTGGGTGCCGCGGTAGGCCAGGATCACGACGCTGCCGTCGCTGCTCTGGATCAGGTGGGCGGTGGACCGGATGAACATCGCGTCCACGGACATCTCCACCTGCAAGCAATGATTGTCCTGCAGGCCCATCCGCGCGAGCATCATCGACACCGTGTTGGCATCGGAGTAGGCGTAGCCGGCCGCGACCGCGAGGGTGTGGGCGACGGTCGCGGGGGGTTGCTTGTCGGGCTGCTGCTGCTCCTCGGCTAGCGCCGCCTCGAGATCGTGGTACACCGGGAAGGTGGCCGACGACGTCGGCTTGGTCGGCCGGAGGGTGGACAATGGCGGGGCAATCGACTTCTCGATCAGCATGACGCGACGCTACCCAACCTCGATCAGGTTCGCGGTGGATTCCGCGTCGACTGCGCCACGGCCAGCCGCTCGGTCCGCCTGACCTTTGCTGGTTGTGAAGATCGTATTGGTCGGATTCAACCAGCGCTTAATGATTTCTGGGCGATCAGTAGCGCCCGCATGAGCGAACGACTCCGCCAACTCGGCATCCGATCCGGGCCATCGCGATCCACCGCCCTATTCCAACTCGCCACCGACCTGCCCGCCGCGATCCTCGCCCGCATGCCGAGGAACCGAATCCAGCGAAGCATCCTGGCGACAACGTCTCGAACTCGCTCATGACCGGATCAAGGAACTCACTAACGACAACACGCAACTCCGCAAACAACTCGCCCACGCCCGCAGTGAACTCCGCGCCGAACGGGCGACTGCGTCAAAGACGCTGTCCCCAACGCGAAATGCCTGATGAGAGCGCACACGACGGCCGTCAACCCAAGCGAACGTATGATCGAACAGTGGGTGAGCTCCAGTCGATCGGCTACAACGGGCAGCCCGTAAAACAGGCGTTCCGCCGCGTGGATCCGCCCCTCGCGGTGCTCGTCGATCTGGCCGCGCTGTTTCCCCGTGAGCCACATCGTCCCGGCGGCTACAACCCGGCCGGACTGCAGATGCACTCGGTCGTCGACGGTCGGCTGACGTGCTGGGGCATCTGCGAGCAGGGCTACTGGTGGGGCCTGGTCACCTACGAGATCGCCTACGGGGCACGACACAAGTCCGTGACCCACTGGATCCCGGCATGGATGCTCAAGCGGAAAGCCGACTGAGCGCACACGTGTCTGGTCGGGGAAGGCGAGCTTGTCATCCTCTGGGCGAGCGCCGCGCACCGCGACCCTGACGTGTTCGACAGGTCGGATACCTTCGACGTCGGAAGACCTGAACGTGCATTTCGCTTTCTCTCGTCGACCACACTTCTGCCTCGGCGCCAAGTCGGCCCGGACGGAGACGCAAGTCGTGCTCCGCCAGCTCCACGACTCGACGCCCGGTTCAGAATTTGCTCGGCGAGGAACTCCTGCTAGACCTTAGCCCGATCCTTGGCGGCTACACCGCGACTATCCGTGCGATTGACACCACGTGCGTGAGCAGCCGTTTCCGTCCAGCTGAGCAGCGTAGCGTCGATCGCGCGCGCATCGGACACGAAGAGAGTGGACACCAATGGCAGATCGTAAGAAGCCGAACATCGTCATGATCATGGCGGACGATGTGGGTACCTGGAACCTCAGCGCCTACCATCGCGGCATGATGGGCGGGTCAACGCCCAACATCGACAGGATCGCCAGGGAAGGTGCCCTGTTCACCGACTACTACGGTCAGCAGTCCTGTACGGCGGGTCGTGCCGCGTTCATTACTGGCCAGACTCCTTACCGCACAGGACTGTTGAAGGTTGGCATGCCCGCCGCCAAACAAGGCCTACAGGATTCCGACCCGACCATCGCCGAGCTGCTCAAACCTCTTGGCTACATGTCGGCGCAGATCGGCAAGAATCACCTCGGCGACCGCAACGAATACCTGCCCACGGTCCACGGCTTTGACGAGTTCTACGGCATCCTGTACCACCTCAACGCCATGGAGGAGCCGTACGACCCGGAGTATCCCAAGGACCCCGAATTCCACAAGCGCTTCGGCCCGCGAAACATCTTGGACACCAAGGCAACCGACGTCGACGACCCGACTGAGCATCCGCGGTGGGGCAGGGTCGGCAAGCAGGCGATCGCTGATGGCGGTCCCTTGCCCCCGCACCCGGCCATGGACGCGGCGGCCAAGACCAACATGGAGGACGTCGACCCAGAGCTCGTTCGTCGCTCGCTGGACTTCATCGACCGCTCCGTGGCAGCGGACACACCATTCTTCCTCTGGCACAACTCCACGCGATGCCACGTGTGGACCCACCTGGCGCCAAAGTGGCAGGGCAAGAGCGGGTTCGGCCTGTTCGCCGACGCGATGATGGAGCTGGATTGGGAAGTCGGGCAGATTCTAGACAAGCTCGACCAGCTCGGCATCGCCGATGACACCATCGTGCTGTTCACCAGCGACAACGGCGCCGAGGTCTTCAGCTGGCCCGATGGCGGCAACCACCCGTTCCGGGGCGAAAAGGGCAGCACCTACGAGGGTGGATTCCGCGTGCCCATGGTGGCCAAGTGGCCAGGCGTGATCGAGCCCGGCACCATCGTCAACGAGATCATGGCCCACGAGGACTGGTTGCCGACGCTTCTCGCCGCAGCCGGTCAGCCAGACGTGAAAGAGGACCTCCTGACGGGCGTCGATACCGGCGACAAGACGTTCAAGGTCCATCTCGACGGCTATGACTTCAAGCCCTACTTCACCGGCGATGTTGCCGAAGGGCCCCGCCGCGAGATCTTCTACTTCAGCGACAACGCTGACCTAATGGCGGTGCGGTACAACGCCTGGAAGCTCAACTTCAAGACCATCGTCGGCAATCTCTTTACCGGCAAAGAGGATTCGACCAACGTTCCCGTTGTGACCAACCTCCGACAGGATCCGTGGGAGCGCTACCAGACTGAAGGCATGCTCTACGGCCGCTGGTGGGGCGAGAAGCTGTGGACGATGGTGCCCGCCACGACCATCGTCGGAGAGTTCCTCGCGACGTTTGCGGAATACCCGCCCAGCCAGGCGTCAGGCACGCTCAGCGTCGAAAAGGCACTGACGATGCTGGAAGAGGGAACCCACAAGAACTGACGAGGACCAGGAGTGCCTCGTCAGAGTAGATCCGCTCAGCGGGCACCGCCGGCCCCGAGATCAGCGCCCGTGCCCACCTCCGTAGACACCGCCGCCACCGACTACACCGGTGCCCCCGCTATTCGGATCCCTGGGGACGTTTTTGGCGTCCACCTGGGGAACGTTGCATTGACCGTCGATCACTATCTGACCGGCCTGACAATCGATGGTTGCCGGATCGGCGCCGGCCGCTGGTGCGCCGATCATGGCGGACACCACAAACGCTGCGCCGGCCGCTGCCAAAAATGAAGTTCTCCGTGATTTTGTTGCGCGCATCGCACGCCTCTTTTCTGTTGTTTCCACCAACAAAGTACCAGCTAGTGGACTCTTTTGACATAGCCGTAAATTGAACTCGTCGTACACCGCCATGACGGTTTCCCGATCCGACCCGCTGCTTCCCGATCGGACCCGCTGCTCGAACTCGTTTGACTAAGCGGGGGTCCGCTTGTCTCGGGCATCAGCCGCGCAGGCCGCCTCGGCTATTCGTCTCTGTGCTTCGCCGCGCGAAATCCGCAGCCGTCTGGACAGCACGTCTGCCCACGACGCCCCGCCGAACATAGCGGGGTCGCCTGCGGTGATCAGCTGTCCGATCAGTCGCTGGTCGAGGGCCGTTATCTTGTTGCCGAGCTCGTCCAACCGCGTGAGGAGTGCCTGCTTCTCGGGGCGAGTCAGCGCTTCCAACGGCAGCGCGGCAAGTTTCCGGTAGTTGGCTTCGGCGGCGTCGAGCGCGGCGATTACCGTGTCTTTAATCGAACTCATGTTCGAATAGTACCGCCACCTACCGACACGCGACGAAAACTATCCACGGGGATCGAGTAGGAAGTCCGCGCAGCGCTCCCCGACCATGACCGCAGGGGCATTGGTGTTGGCGCGGGGGATGCGCGGCAGCGCCAAGACGTCAGTCACCCGCAACCCCGCAACCCCCCGCACCCGCAGCTGTGGGTCGAGCACGCTGCCCGGCTCGGTGCCCATCGCCGCCGAACACGCCGGATGACCCGTCGTCGCCACGGTGGCCCGAATCCACGGTGGCCCGAATCCACGCCGTCAACTCCGCGTCCGTGTTCACGTCAGGCCCGGGTTGGATCGCAACTGCCGTCGCCGACGCCAACGGTTCCGTCGAGACGATCTCGCTGGTACGCCGGATCGCCCGCACGAAGGCGGCCACGTCGTCCGCCACCGTCAGCGTGTTCAACTGGATCGCCGGTGCATCTCGGGCATCGGGCGAACTAACCAGCACACTGCCGCGGCTCGCTGGCGTCCAATATGACTGCAAGATCGACGACGCCGGCCGTGGATAATTGATCTCGTCCAGCCGGGCATATATCGGTGCATGGATCAGCTGGAAGTCCGGCGCGGCCAAACCCGGCGCCGAACGAACGTGTGCGACCGCCTCCATCCGGTTGCTGGTCAGTTTCCCGGAACGACGAAACAACCAGCGCAGCAAACATTTCGGATTGCGGGCGTCGGCCAAACCGATGAAACCCGGCGCGAGCTCCCAGTTCATGAACGTCGCGGGATGGTCCGTGAGGTTGTGACCCACCTGCGGGCTGTCCACCACGGGAACAATCCCGACCGAGCGCAGATGCTCGGCGGGCCCGACGCCGGACACCTGCAGCAGCTGGGGCGTGCCGTATGCCCCTGCGCTGAGCACGATTTCATGCCGCGCCGTCACGGTGTAGCAGCGCCCGCGGCGTTCGTATTCCACGCCGACCGCCGCGCCGTCGCGGATGACGATGCGGCGCACCAGCGCGCCGCTCACCAACGAGAAGTTCCCAAGGCGGCGCGCTTGATCCAGATAGGCGCGTGCGGAGCTCCACCGCTGTCCCTTCCACCGCGGCGCCGTCGAGGTCGGGTCCGCTGACGTCGTCGTTGGCTGCCACCCCCGCCGCCTGTGCGGCAGCGACGAAGCGGCGCGAAACCTCGTCGGGTTCCGCCACTCTCGTGACCCGCATCGGTCCCGATTCGATCCTGCGGAACACGGATTCTATGTCGTCCCAGCCCCATCCTGGCAACTGCCAGCGGTCGTAGTCGAGTCGAGTGCCGCGCACCCACACCATCGCGTTCATCGCGCTGGTGCCGCCGAGCACCTTGCCGCGCGGCTGCGGGATTCGCCTGCCGTCGCAGCCAGGCTCGGGTTCGGATTCGAATGCCCAGTCCGTCGGGCCACCCATCTGCGCGCCGTAGGCCAGCGGCGCCCGCACCGGGATACGCCGGTCCGACCCGCCCGCCTCGATCAGCAGCACCGTGTACGACGCCGATGCCAGCCGCGCGGCCACGGCGCAGCCCGCGGAGCCGGCGCCGACCACGACATAGTCGTAGACCGCAGCGCTCACACCACGTTCACCGCGTCGAGAAACCGGGCGCCGTAGTCGGCGTCGCCGCCGACCGTCACCTCGCGGGCGCGCCAGCTCGCCCGTTGCGTTCCCCACTCCGGAAATTCCAGTGCGACGCCGTCGATCTGCGCCGCGGTACCGGGCGGCGACCCGAACTGGACGCTGCCGTCGGGACCCGCCACCCAGCACCCGCCGCCGGGACCGGACAACGTAATCGACACCGGTCGGTCGAGCCACTCCGGCCGTGCGGCCCCCAGTTGGTTGCTCAGCACCGCCATCATCCAATTGAGGACGACGGCCATCCGATCGGCATCGGTGTCACCGACAGTTCTGCCCAGTGCCGGTGCGATGTCGTGACGCAGGTGGGTGTGCGTGTCGAACACAATCGCGCACAGCAGCTGGCCGACTCGGAAGCGACCCAACTCGGCCAGCCGCATCGGAGCGCGGGCGAGGGGAGTGTGTGACACCGGGCCCATCAAGCGCAGCATCACCTGACTCCATCGCTCGTACTCGGCCATGACACGGGACGGCGGCCAATCGCGGCGCCGATCGACGAGCACGTCGTTGCTGCGTTCGATGTCGTTGCTGCGCATCAGCTCCAGTGCCGCAGCCCCGAACAGCGCGTGGTACGCCGACCCCATGTGAGCGACGACGTCTTGCACGCGCCAACCCGTGGCCGCGGTCTGCGTCTGCCAGTCGGCGTCGGAGAGGTCCCGACAGAACGCGAGTAGTTCCGAGCGCTCGCGCCGCAATGCGCCGACCGGGTCCATGGGCACCCGTATACCGTACGGTAACCCGCTCAATCGGCTAGGCCGCATGGCCTGGATCAAGATCACGGACGTCGGAGAACGTGACGAGCTGCTCAAACTTGTCCGGCGCGCTCCCCGCGACGGGCTCGAGCAGGAAGCCGACGTGGTCGCCGACGTCGTAGCGACTCAGCACCACGCCGACGAACCACCCGGCAGCATCGTCGAGGATCGGCAACCCGGTTGGGCCCGAATGCCAAGCGCAGCGGGCGAATTTATCGATCCGGTCGCCGGTTTCGCTGCCGAATAGCCGAGCGAGTACACAATGCCGCCGCGGCACCAGCTGCACGGCGAGGTGGTCGGCCCGTTGCGCCACGCGGTAGGTGTGGTTGCGCTTCGACAGGCCGACAAGGAAACGGGGCGGGCCGATGCTGACCTGGCTGGCGAACCCGACCAGACAGCCGGCGGATTCGTCGCCGACGCGAGTCGTGACGACATACATCGGATAGTCGAGCAGCGACGTCATCCGGTCGAACGCATCCGGTCCGTCCATCGGCTCCTCCATCGTTAGGCTGGCCGGATGGCCAGAAAATATGCGACCGCCGACGTGGTCGGCCTGCCCGACATGCTGGAGTTCATCCGACCGCGACATCGCATGGTGCTCACCACGTTTCGCTCGGATGGCTCGCTTCAGAGCTCTCCGGTGTCAGGCGGGGTCGACGACACCGGCCGCATCGTGATCGCCAGCTATCCGCAGCGCGCCAAATCGGCCAACATCCGTCGCACGCCGCAGGCCAGCGTGATGGTGCTTTCCGACGAATTCCATGATGCCTACGTGCAGGTCGACGGCGACGCCGAGGTGATCGACCTTCCGGACGCCGTCGAGCCGTTGGTCGACTATTACCGGTCCATCGCCGGCGAACATCCCGACTGGGCGGAGTACCGGCAGGCGATGGTCGACCAGCGTAAGTGCCTCATCCGAGTCACTCCGCGGCGGTGGGGTCCGTTGGCCACCGGCGGCTTCCCCCCGCAATAGCGCTACCAGGCGCCGTCGAGGTCGAGCGTCATCGAGCCGGCGGGCTCGGCGCAAAACTTTCCCGTCCCCGCCACATTCGCCAGCTCGTTCGCGCCGGATGCGACACGCAGCGCGGCGGTCGCGACGCCGTCGCGGTACTCGCCATCGTGAAGCAGCACGATGCTCCCCTTCTTCCCGCCGATCGTGCCCGTGATGTATTCGACGCCGACAAACAGCGCACTCTTGTCCGGTGCGTAGGCCAATAGCCATTTCGTCGTCGACGTGCCCTCGATGTCGCCCTCGTAGCGTTTCGTTACAAGTGCTTCGGTCAGTTTCGTCGCGTCGTCGCCGCCCTCGAACGGTGTCTCGTCCCAGCTGGCGATCTCGAAACGGGCCTCGGTGTGTCTGCTCATTGCGCCTCAATTCCTCGTTCAACATCCGTCGTCCAACCGGGTGCGAGTACCCAGGACGACGGGTTTGGAATCGACAGGCCGAACAGGACGCCAGGCGCCGACTGTGATAAGCAAGCCGGGAGACGGCCGCGTTGCGTCTGCTAGTACGTCAAACTATAGTCTGGACACATGTCCAGAGGGTTCGGAGTTTTTGCGTGACACGATTTGTCCAGCTCACCGGCCCTGGATGTTCCGACTACCGCGCATTTTTGTGAGTTGACCGTGCGCATCGCCTTGTTGTCATACCGGAGCAAGACCCATTGCGGCGGGCAGGGGGTCTACGTCCGCCATCTGTCGCGCGGCCTTGTCGAACTCGGCCACGACGTCGAGGTGTTCTCCGGTCAGCCCTACCCCGAGGTGCTCGACCCGCGGGTGCGGCTGACCAAGGTGCCCAGCCTCGACCTGTACCGCGAGCCGGACCCCTTCCGCATTCCGCGGCCCAACGAGATTCGTGACCGCATCGACTTGCTCGAACTGCTGACGACGTGGACGGCCGGCTTCCCGGAACCGCGCACGTTCACGATGCGCGCGGCCCGGCTGCTGGCCGAGCGCCGCGCCGACTTCGACGTCGTCCACGACAACCAGAGCCTTGGTACGGGGCTGTTGACGATAACCGGCCTTGGCCTGCCGGTCGTGGCGACCGTGCACCATCCGATCACCCGCGACCGCGTCCTCGACGTGGCCGCCGCGCGGTGGTGGCGAAAGCCGTTGGTCCGCCGGTGGTACGGCTTCGCGGAGATGCAGAAAGATGTCGCCCGCCAGATTCCGGAGTTGCTGACCGTGTCGTCGACGTCGGCCGCCGACATCGCCGAAGACTTCGCGGTGTCGCCGAGCCAGCTGCACGTGGTGCCGCTGGGAGTGGACACCGAACTGTTCAAACCCGCCGAGCACCGGGTCCGCAACCGGATCATCGCGATCGCCAGTGCCGACGTTCCACTCAAAGGCATCAGCCACATGCTCCACGCGGTCGCGCGGTTGCGCGTCGAACGCGACCTCGACGTTCAGCTCGTCGCCAAGCTCGAACCCAACGGGCCCACCGAGAAGCTGATCGCCGAACTGGGCATCACCGACATCGTGCACATCTCCAGCGGCCTGTCGGACTCCGAACTGGCCGACCTGCTCGCATCGGCCGAAATCGCTTGTATCCCGTCGCTGTACGAAGGTTTCTCGCTGCCCGCCGTTGAGTCGATGGCCAGCGGCACGCCGATCGTCGCAAGCCGCGCCGGCGCGCTGCCCGAGGTGGTCGGCGCCAACGGCGAATGCGCACGGCTGGTCCGGCCGGCCGATGTCGACGAATTGACCTGCGTGCTCGGCGAGTTGCTCGACTCGCCGCAGCAGCTGCGCCGTCTCGGAGCCGCCGGGCGTCGTCGTGCGCTCGAGGTGTTCAGCTGGGAATCCGTTGCGGCGCAGACGGTCGCGGTCTACGAGCAGGCGTGCACACGGGTAGGGCAATGCTGACCGTTGACTTCGAACGGCTGGGCGTTGGCGCGGGCACGAAGGTGATCGATGTGGGCTGCGGCGCGGGCAGGCATTCCTTCGAGGCATACCGTCGTGGCGCCGATGTCGTCGCGTTCGACCAGAACGCCGCGGATCTCAACGATGTCGACGAGATCCTGCAGGCGATGAAGGACCAGGGCGAGGTGCCCGGATCGGCGCGGGCCGAGGCGGTCAAGGGTGACGCGCTCGACTTGCCCTACGCTGACGGCACTTTCGATTGCGTCATCGCGTCGGAGATCCTCGAGCATGTCCCCGAGGACGATCGGGCGATCGCTGAGCTGGTTCGGGTGTTGAAACCCGGCGGAGCGCTGGCGATCACGGTTCCGCGCTGGCTGCCCGAGCGGGTGTGCTGGGCGCTGTCCGACCAGTACCACGCCAACGAGGGTGGCCATATCCGGATCTACCGCGCGCACGCATTGCGCGACAAGGTTCTGGCCCACGGTTTACGCCTGACTCACAGGCATCATGCGCACGCGCTTCACTCGCCGTTCTGGTGGCTGAAATGTCTTGTTGGTACCTCGAACTCGGACCATCCAGCGGTCGCGGCGTACCACAAGCTACTGGTGTGGGACATGGTCAGCCGGCCACGGATCACCCGAACCGCCGAGTCGCTGCTGAACCCCGTGATCGGCAAGAGCGTGGCGCTGTATTTCCGGAAGCCGGAGGTGCCTGTTGCCGTTGTATGACGTGCCCGCGGTGGCCGGGGTGTTGACCCCGGGGCAGTGCAGGCAGACCGCGACGTCGATAGCCGCTACGCAGGAATCCTCCGGCGCAATACCGTGGTTCGACGGCGGCCACACCGACCCGTGGGATCACGTCGAGAACGCGATGGCGCTCACCGCCGCCGGTCTGCTGGAACCCGCGCGTGGCGCGTTCGAGTGGTGCCGCACCGCCCAGCGGCCGGACGGCTCATGGCCCATCCAGCTACGCAACGGCGTCGTCGAAGACGCCAATAGCGACAGCAACTTCTGTGCTTACATCGCCACCGGCGTCTGGCACCACGTGCTGGTCACCGGTGACCGGCGCTTGGCCGAGACCATGTGGCCGGTCGTCACCAGGGCGATCGACTTCGTGCTGGACCTCCAGCAGTCCGGCGGCGAAATCTCCTGGGCCAGTGCGAAATCCGGCCCTGAACCAGACGCCCTGCTGACGGGGTGTGCGAGCATCTACCACAGTATTCGGTGCGCGCTCGCGCTGGCGGACTACCTCGACGACCCCCAGCCAGAGTGGGAGGTCGCGGTCGGGCGGCTGGGTCATGCGATCGCCCACCACCCCGAGGCGTTCGTGGTCAAGGACCGCTGGTCCATGGAATGGTACTACCCGGTGCTTGGCGGTGCGCTGCGTGGTGAGGCGGCGCGGTCACGCATCGACGAGCGGTGGGACGACTTCGTCGTTCCCGGCCTCGGCATCCGCTGCGTCGACGACCGGCCGTGGGTGACCGGAGCCGAAACCTGTGAGCTGGTAATGGCATTGGATGCCATGGGCGACTCGGCGCGGGCGCACAAGCAGTTCGCGGCGATGCATCACCTCCGCGAAGGCGACGGGTCCTACTGGACCGGCCTGGTGTTCGCCGACGGCAAGCGCTGGCCGGAAGAGCGCACCACCTGGACGGGTGCGGCCGTCATCCTCGCCGCCGATGCGCTGTCGTCGACGACCGCGGCCACCGGCATCTTCCGCGGCGCGGACCTGCCTCGCGGCCTGGAAGGCGAGTACGACTGCGCCTGCGCTACCAGCGGTCGCTAGCGCTCACGTGGCCGGACGCGCACCCGCGCTCCACGTGACGGTGCGACCGCCACACCGCGTGATCGCCAGCGCTCGTCTCGGGCGCTCGACGGACTGATGGCGTAGTCACGCAGCAGGGTTCGTAGCACGACCCGAATCTCCATGGTCGCGAACGCCGCGCCGATGCAGCGGCGAACCCCGCCGCCGTAGGGGATCCATTCCGCGGGGTCGGGGCGTCGGGACATGAAGCGATCTGGATCGAAGCGGTGAGCGTCGTGGAAAACGGATTCGTCGTTGTGCAGGAGCCCTATGCTGGCGACGATCGTGTGCCGTTCCGGCACCGTCCACGGACCGATCTGCAGTGTCGGAACCTTTACCTGCCGGAAGGTGGTATCGATGACGGGACGTGTGCGCAGAATCTCGAACACGGTAGCGTTCAGGAGTTCTTCGGATCCCGCATCGAGGTCGGCGACGAGGCGGTCAAGCAGTAGCGGGTGTCTCTGCAGCCGCTCGACGGCCCAGGCGAGCGTGGTGGCGGTCGTCTCGTGGCCGGCCGCGAGCATGGTGATCAACTCGTCGGCGATCTCGGCACCGTTCATCGGTGAACCGTCCTCGTAGCGGCTCTGCAGCATCAGAGCCAGCACATCGTCACGGGCAGCGAGGTCGGGGTCGGCCTGAGCCTTGTCGATCAGTTGGTCGACGATCGCGTCGTATTGACGGCGGTACCGGAAGAACCGGCCCCACGGACTCCATCGTCCCCAATCCCATTGCGGCACAGGAATCAGTGCGAGCTTCGAGCCGAGTTTGATCCCAGGCGGAAGTATTTCCCGCAGACCCTCCAGCTCCTGACCCTCGGCTCCGAACACCGCGCGCAGGATGACGTTGAGAGTGATGCGCATCATCGAGGGCATCGTCGCGAAGGTCTGATCCTGTGGCCACGTGGCGAACTCGTCGACCGCTTCACGTTCGATGATCGCCTCATATGCAGCGAGCCGCCGTCCATTGAACGACGGTGTGAGCAACTTGCGTTGCGCGCGATGCCGGTCACCAGACAGCGCAAACATCGAGTTCGGCCCCATGACTCGGCCGAGATTGGCGTCGGTCGTGTCCGCGATGCCAGAGGCGGTCTTGAACAGCTGGCGAATTTGGCTGGGCTCGCTGATGACGACCATGGGCCCGAAAATCGGCAGGTCGAGTGTGAAGGCCGACCCATAGCGGCGGCGAAGGATCTGCAGCGCGATCCTGCGGTTGGCCAATGCCAACATACCTTGGATCGAACGGGGGAGACGCGGACCAGGAGGCAGCTTGGTGACAGGCGTCATCGTCTCGTGAGCGGTTGTGGTCATCGCAGGTCCCAAACTGGGTGTCTCGGTGTACCCCTCGGCGGCACGACGATGTACCGGATGCGTCAATCGGACTGGCCCGGCGATGTTAGTTGGTCAATGCGGCCAGTCAATGGACGAATTCTTACAACGCGAATTCTTACAACACGAATTCTTACAACGCGAATTCTTACAACGCGTCGCCGGGCACGCCGGACGTCCGCTCCAGCACCCGCATCGAACCCGTGGCCAACACCTCGCAGAAGCCACCTGTTTCCAGTGCCCGCCTGTAGATGTGGAACGGCGCCTGACCGCCGTCCTTCGGATCGGGGAACACGTCGTGGATGATCAGCCCACCTCCGACGTCGACCCACCTGGCCCAGCCGTCGAAGTCGCGCTGGGCGGCCTCCTCGGTGTGGCCGCCGTCAATGAACAACAGCCGCAACGGTGTTCGCCAGCTCCGCGCCACCAGCGGTGACTTCCCGACTACGGCGACGATGTGATCGTCCAGCCCGGCGGCGTCGAGGGTGTGCCGCAGCGTTGGCAGTGTGTCGAAAAGGCCGGTGACCGGGTCGACCATCGAAGTGTCGTGGTACTCCCAGCCCGCCTGATGTTCCTCGGAACCATGATGGTGGTCGATGGTGTAGACCACTCCTGAAGTCTGCTGCGCCGCGGCTCCGAGCATGACCGTCGACTTGCCGCAGTACGTTCCAATCTCGACGCCGACACCGTCGCCGAGATAACGAACGGCGGCGTCGTAGAGGGCGCGGCCCTCGTCGGCCGGCATGAACCCGGTGACCTGGTCGGCGAGGGCGAACAGTCGGGCGGCGGAGGCGGGTAGCGCGGTGTCGGTGTTGCTCATCGGCGTCCAACCTACCGTTGCTGGTGATGGGTCGTTGTAGTAGCGTCCGGACACGTGTCCGATCGGGTGCTGGAGTCGACTCGGCGCCGTCTGACCGCCAAGCAGGCCGACACCGTCGATCGCCTGGGCCGCGCCGCGGTCGAGCTCCTCCGCCGCGAAGGATTCGCCGGTTTGACCGTGCGGCGGGTGGCCGCCGAGGCAGGCGTTGGCGCGGCCACCGCCTACACCTACTTCTCGTCCAAGGCGCACCTCGTCGCGGAGGTGTTCTGGCGCAGGCTTGCCGCCTCGCCGCCCGCAGCACACGAGTCGGGCGATCCCGCCACCCGCGTCATCGAGGTGTTGCGGCACATCGCGTTGCTGGTCGCCGATGAGCCGGAGTTCGCAGGGGCAGTGACGACCGCGCTGCTTGGCAAGGACCCCGACGTCGAGGTGTTGCGGCTGCGCATCGGGCGCGACCTCCGCGACCGGCTGGCCGCTGCGCTGGGGCCCGACACCGATCCGGACATCATCGACTCACTGGAGATGCTGCATTCGGGCGCCTTGGTGCGTGCAGGAATGGGCTACGCCTCGTACGCCGATATCGCCGAGAGGTTGGAGAAGTCCGCGCGGCTGATGCTGCGCTAGCGGGCCTGCGGCCCGAGGATTGCCGTCGCGGCCGTAATGGCGGGTTCGACAATGCCGCGCAGGTCGCGCCCGTCCTCGACGAACAGCGCGGTCAGCTCGCGCAACCCACCCAGCACGATGAGCGCCAACGGGCGGGAGATCGGCGGCAGTTGTGCGCGCCGGAAGCCGGGGCTGTCGGTGAGGCCGACAAGCATGTCGGTAAGCGCCTCCATGGCGAGGCGATTCAAGGGCCGGGCCACGGCCCCGAGCGCGGGCGCCTCGCGGATCCAGCTCAGCGTGATCGCAGGGCGCGACCCGATGTGGTCGACATAGGCCTCGGCCGCCTGACGGATCTGGTCTCGCCATTGCGCCTCTGGATCGACCGCCGCCTGGATGTTGGCGATCAAGTCCTCGTTGTTTCTGCGCAGCAGCTCGATAAGGGACTCTTCCTTGCTGGCGAACTGCTCGTAGAAGGTGCGCTTCGAGGTGCGCGCGTGCCGGACGATGTCGGCAACGGTGCTGGCGCGATAGCCGCGCTCACCGATCGAGGCGGCGAGCCCATCGAGCAGCCGGTCGCGAAACGGGTCGCCGTCGGCGCCAGGCGGGGACGGGTGCGCGCCGTTGTCGAGCGCTGTCGTCATTTCGCCTCCCGGGATCGCTTGCGCTTGTCTGGTACCAAGCGGTACCGTACTACACGAACCTTACGGTACACCGTAGTACCAGGGAAACGGCTGGGAGTGATTCACCGATGACTAACGCAGTGACCGCCGATACGAAAACCCCAACGACTCCGGGCAAGATACCGCCGGTCGTGCGCCTTCCGAAGCCCGTCCAGGGCGTCCTGCTGTCGGGCTTTCGCCGCTGGGCGCTGCGAAACGGGGTGAAGCGTTACGGCCCCGTCTTCGCCATCAACGTTCCGTTCTTCGGCCGTAGCGTGGTCGTCGCCGACCCCGCGCTGCTACGGCAGGTGTTCCTCGCGAGCACCGATGACCTGATTAACGTGAAGCCCAACCTCAGCAGGATCTTCGGACCGGGCTCGGTGTTCGCGCTCGACGGTGTCGAACACCGGAGGCGCCGCAAGCTGCTCGCCCCGCCGTTCCACGGCCAGAGCATCAAGAACTACGAAAAGGTCATCGAAGAGGAAACGCTGCGCGAGACGGCCACCTGGCCCGAGGGCCGTGAATTCCAGACGCTCGAACCGATGAACAGGATCACCCTCAACGTCATCCTGCGCACCGTGTTCGGGGCCGACGGCGCCGAACTTGACTTCCTGCGCGAGATCATTCCGCCGTGGGCCAAGCTGGGTTCGCGGATGGCCACGCTGCCGGAGCCGCCGTTTCGCACCGGCCCCTACAGCCCGTGGGGCAGGCTCGCGGAGTTCCGCCGCAACTTCGACCAGACGGTCTTCGCACTGATCGACAAGGCCGAAGCCGACTCGCGCCTCGAGGAGCGCACCGACATTCTGGCGCTGCTGCTGCGCAGCAGATACGACGACGGAAGCCCGATGTCACGCCAGGACATCTCCGACGAGTTGCTGACACTCCTTGGCGCTGGGCATGAGACCACCGCGTCGACGCTGGGGTGGGCGTTCGAGCGGCTGCGTCGTCATCCCGGTGTCCTCGCCGAGCTCGTCAAGGAAAACGACGAAGGCGGCAACGAATTCCGCCAGGCCACCATCCTCGAGCTGCAGCGGAACAGGACCGTGATCGACTTCTCCGGCCGCCATGTCGCTGCGCCACACTTCGATCTCGGCGAATGGCGGATTCCGCACGGTTACACCGTGATAATCGCCGTCGCCAACGTGCACGCCAACGCCGACGTGTTCCCGGATCCCGAGCGCTTCGATCCCTACCGCTTCGTCGGCACCAGGCCGCCGACGGCCTGGGTGGCGTTCGGCGGCGGAACCCGGCGCTGCATCGGAGCCGCGTTCGCCAATGTCGAGATGGACGTGGTGCTGCGAACAGTGCTGCGGCACTTCGTGATTGAGACCGACCACGCCCCGGACGAGAAGATCCATTTCCGGGGCATCGCGTTCACGCCCAAGGACGGCGGCCGCATCGTGGTGCGCCGCCGATGACCGCCGCGCTCCGCGCAGCTTGTTGGGCTGCCGGGCTCGCCTAAACCTGCTGAGTCTGCCGCTTGGGCAGCTTCCAGCCCGGCCGCGGGAAGTGGCAGGTGTATCCGCTCGGGTAGCGCTCCAGATAGTCCTGGTGTTCGGGCTCGGCTTCCCAGAAGTCGGTTGCTGGCGTCACCTCGGTGATCACCTTGCCGGGCCACAGCCCCGACGCGTCGACGTCGGCGATGGTGTCCAGCGCGACGCGCTTCTGGTCCTCGTCGAGGTAGAAGATCGCCGACCGGTAACTGGTCCCGACGTCGTTGCCCTGGCGGTCCTTCGTCGTGGGGTCGTGGATCTGGAAGAAGAACTCCAACAGATTCCTGAAATCCGTCTGCGCCGGGTCGTAGGCGATCTCGATGGCCTCGGCGTGGCCCGGGTGATTGCGGTAGGTGGCGTGGTCGTTGCGACCGCCGGTATAGCCGACGCGCGTGTCCACAACGCCTGGCTGTTTGCGGATCAGATCCTGCATGCCCCAGAAGCAGCCGCCGGCCAGGATCGCCTTCTTGTACTCGGTCATGCCTGTGCCTCCCGTGCCGAAAACAGCTTCTTGTAATCGCCGTATCCCTCGGCCTCGAGGTCGTCGAGGTGGATGAATCTCAGCGAAGCCGAGTTGATGCAGTAGCGCAACCCACCCTCGGCGCGCGGGCCGTCGTTGAACACGTGACCCAAGTGGCTGTCGCCGTTGGCGGAGCGCACCTCGGTGCGGATCATCAGGTGGGAGAAGTCGCGCTTCTCAATAACGTTACTGCCGTTACCGCCGTCGGCGGCTTTGATCGGCTTGGTGAAGCTGGGCCAGCCCGTCTCGCTGTCGAACTTGTCGACCGAGGCGAACAACGGTTCGCCCGAGACCACGTCGACGTAGATCCCCGGCTCGTGGTTGTCCCAGTACTCGCCGGTGAACGGGCGCTCGGTGCCGTTCTTCTGTGTCACGTGGTACTGCTCGGGCGACAGCGCGCCGACCGCCGCCGAGTTCTTGTTGTAGTCCTTCGCCACATGCCCTCCTAATGTTGGCACTTCTATAACCTCGGGTGTGGGTCGGATAGTTCCTCGTTACAGGCTCGACAAACCCGGGTAGAACGTGTTCTAGTTTCCGGTGTGACGAGCAAGACGTTCACGCGAGAAGAGCTGGCCGCGGCGTTCGAGAAGTTCGAGGCCACGGTGGACCGCGCCGCCCAAACCCGCGAATGGGATCCCTGGGTCGAGCAGTATTCCCCCGACATCACCTACGTGGAGCACGCGGCAGGCACGATGAGGGGCCGCGAAGAAGTCCGCGCCTGGATCTGGAAGACCATGGAGAGCTTTCCCGGCAGCTACATGACGTCGTTCCCGTCGTTGTGGTCGGTGATCGACGAGTCGACCGGCCGGATCATCTGCGAGCTGGACAACCCGATGCGTGACCCCGGCGACGGCACAATCATCAGCGCCACGAACATTTCGATCATCACTTACGCCGGCGATGACCAGTGGTGCAGGCAGGAAGACATCTACAACCCGCTGCGATTCGTGTCGGCGACGCGGAGGTGGTGCAGCAAGGCCGCCGAACTGGGCACCCTGCCCGATCAGGCGGCCGCCTGGATGAAGCAGTTCGGGGGCCAAAAGTGAGCGCCAAACTGGTCATCGGTGCCAACGGGTTCCTCGGCTCGCACGTCACCCGGCAGCTGGTGGCCGATGGCCGCGAGGTTCGGGTCATGGTGCGGCCGAACGCCAACACCATCGGCATCGACGACCTGCGCGTCACGCGCTTGGTCGGCGACATCTGGGACAACGACACGCTGCGCGAAGCGATGCGCGGCGTCGACGACGTGTATTACTGCGTGGTCGACACCCGCGGCTGGCTGCGCGATCCCGCGCCGCTGTTCCGGACGAATGTCGACGGCACCCGCAACGTCCTTGACGTGGCCAAGGCTGCGGACCTGCGCAAGTTCGTCTTCACCAGCAGCTACGTGACAGTCGGGCGCCGTCGCGGCCACCGCGCAAGCGAAGACGACCTCATCGTGGACCGCGGCCTGACGCCATACGTCCGGTCCCGGGTGCAGGCCGAGAACATCGTGCTGCAGTACGCGAGGGAGCACGGCCTGCCTGCCGTTGCGATGTGCGTCTCGACGACCTACGGAAGCGGTGACTGGGGCCGCACGCCGCACGGCGCGATCATCGCGGGCGCGGCGTTCGCCAAGCTGCCCTTCGTGATGGGCGGCATCGAACTGGAGGCCGTCGGTGTCGACGATGCGGCGCGCGCCATGATCCTGGCCGCCGGTCGCGGCCGCGTCGGGCAGCGGTATCTGATCTCGGAGAAGATGATCAGCAACGCCGAGGTCGTGCGCATCGCCGCGGTGGCGGCCGGAGTTCCCCCTCCTACCAAGTCGATTCCGCTACCAGTGTCGTATGCGTTGGCCACGGCGGGCAGCATCAAGGCGAAGCTGCGGGGCACCGACGAGCGCCTCTCACTTGACTCGTTGCGGCTCATGCGTGCCGAAGCCCCGGTCGACCACAGCAAGGCGATCCGCGAATTGGGTTGGGAGCCACGGCCTGTGGAGGATTCGATCCGCGAGGCGGCCCGGTTCTGGGCAGGTCTGCGCGACGCCAAACGGAAAAGCAAGACCGCTTAGAGCTGATCGCGATCGGCGCACCATACAAAGAGGCACGCGAAGCGCCTACTGCCCATCCGATGCTATGGAAGTCGTCGAAATTCACCCGCAGACGTCCACGGTGATGTCGGTCTATCGCCGTCCCCTGTGGTCAACTTTGGCTCCAGGAACGGAGGTAGGCATGCCGAAGCGATCTAACGAGTTTCAGCGCCTAGTGGCAATGCTGACCGCGCTGTCGAGCGAAGGCGCGACCGTGCACGAATCAGTCGAGGTGATGGAGATTGCCTCGAATGCATCCCGCGAAGTTGACGTCGTGGCGGTCGGGACGGTCGCCGGTCACCAGAGCATCGTCTGAAAAGAATGC
>JAOPVX010000276.1 GCA_025965975.1 Mycobacterium sp.
GATCCAGACGTAGGTGATTGCCCGAGCTTTGGTGGTGGTCATCGTCACCTCATCACGTACAGCAGCGCGAATATCACGATCCACAGCAGATCGACCATGTGCCAGTACGTTGCTCCCGTCTCCACCATCGACACGCGCCGCAGATTCGGGTTGCGCAGCTCGCGGAACACGACGCCCAAGAACACCAGGCCCAGTCCAACGTGGAACAGGTGAACGCCCGTCAGCATGTAATAGAACATAAAGAAGTCGTTGCTCGGGAAGGTCAGGCCCTTGCCGATTTTCGAGGACCATTCGTATGCCTTCAGCAGGATGAACACCACGCCGCAGAGGCCACCGCCGACGCTCAGCCGCACCGCTCGTTCGTAGTCACCCGCGCGCGTCAGCTGAACGCTTTGGGCGACGAACCACGAGCTGGCCAGCAGGGCAAGGGTGTTCGCGACGCCGATGTTGAGGCTCAGATGCTGCTGCGACTCCAGGAACAGCTGCCGCTGCTGGTGGCGATAGATCATGAAGATGATGAAGTAGGTCGAGAAGATCACCAGGTCGCCGAGCACGAAGACCCACATGTCTCTATTGCTCGGCAGGTGCGCCGGGATCTTCGTGCCGCCGGCGTTCACCTCGGCGGTTTGCGTGTTCGCCATGCCCGTCCTCAGTCCTGAATCTGTTCAGCAGGCGACTGCTTCTTGATCGCCACGTACAGCAAGCGGATGATGGCGAATTCCCACACCACGAAGACCGCGGTACCGACGTAGAAGCTGATCGAACCGTTCCACGCCAAGGGGCCCGATTTGAAGATGAACACGGGGCTGGCGAGCAGTTCGGTGACAATCATCCAGATCGACATGTACGCCAGCCATTTGGGCAGGATGTCGTTCTTGTCGAGAAAGATCGCGAGCGCCAGCACCATGTTCTGTGTGCAGAAACACCCAAGGGACCCGACGAACGAGAGAAGACACCAGTCGTAGAGCATCACCATGATCTGCGGATCGCGATCCGGCCGGAAGGCACCCGCAACGAAGGCGAATGCCGGGAGCAGACATCCCGGGAGGCCGCCGACGACCAGTGAGCCGATGTAGGCATACGCGAAGACCGGGCTGACCGACATCCGCTTGATCTGCAGCGCGACAAGGCCGTTGGCGACACTCGCGAATCCGATGAAGAACATCAGCAGGGCGAAGCCGATGCGGATCGTCAGCGAGTGGATTTCGAAGAATGCGACGATCTGCTCCGAGGTGATGTCCGGCCTTGGCGGTGGCATCACCCGGGTGAGCACGACGAAGATCAGCCCGAAGAGGTTGTAGAAGATGGGGATCGTCCACCAACAGATCCACTGATCGATCTTCGGCCTGCGAGTCCAGGCTGGCGCGGCCTTTTCGGTGACGACGGGGGCCGCGGTCACTGCGCTCACTGTGTCACCTTTGCGTCCGTAATCCCCACGGTGGGCTCGATTTTCACCGCTTTCTGCGCGGCCTGACGCGAGATGGCCGCCCGCACCACGAAGAACATCACAGCGATGTAGAGGGTGAAGGCGCCGATGCGCAGCCAGAACGAGATCGCACCGTCCCAGGCGAGCGGCCCGCTCTTGAAGATGACCGCGCATACGGCTGGCGTCATCGCCACCGCCGTCAGCACGCTGAAGTAGGCGACCCAGCGCGGAAAGATCGGCTGGGGACCGTCATCGAGATACACCGCCAGCGCAAGGCACAGACTCTGCACGACGAACGCACCCACCGGGGCGATGAAGATGAGCCAGGCCATGTCGTTCAGAAGCAGGATGAGCTGTGGATCGCGACCCGGCCGGTACGCCGCAATCAGCCAGAAGATGTCGGCGATGGCGAACAGTGTCGCGCCCGTCGCGGCGGCGGCGAGGTAGCTGTAGGCCAGGACGTGGCTCGGCAGCGACATCCGCTTCATCTGCACCGCGATCACCATGAAGAACGGGATCAGCATGATGGCGCAGAGATTGAAGACGATCATGGAAAACCGGATCATGGTCGTGTTCTTCGCATAGAAGTCTGCGACCTGGTCAGCCGTCATCTCCGGCGACATCGGTGGCAGGAAGCCGGGAAACGCCACGAACGCGAGCAGCAATATCGCTGCGAAAACCGGTACGAGCCACAGGCTTATCCATTGGGGTCGCAAGTCCACGTGTCGCCCTCCGTCCGCCGGCGCGGCTAGTTGCCGATCGGCTACTTGGCACGGTAGCCGATCGGCAACCAAGCGGTCAATGGTCGGCTACCCTCGGCTTGTGGTGTCCGCAAAGACCAGACGATTCAGCGAGATCACACGCACCGCGGCGCAGACGCGCGTGCTGGACGCCGCGCTGAAATTGATCGCCGGACGCGGTGTCAGTGGAACGTCGCTGCAGATGATCGCTGACGCCATGGGGGTGACCAAGGCCGCCGTTTATCGCCAGTTCAAGACGAAGGAAGAGATCGTCATCGCGATCACCGAACGTGAGCTCGGCAGGTTGGAGGATGCGCTGGAGGCCGCCGAGGCCGAGGGGCACGGTCTGCGGGCGCGGGAGGTTCTGCTCGACCGGATGATCGACCAGGCGATCGAGCGACGCGGTGTGGTCAGCGTGCTGCAATTCGATCCGGTGATCATCCGGCTGCAGGCCGAACACAAACCGTTTCAGCGCTTCATCGAGCGTCTCTACGCCGCGTTGCTCGGCACCGAGGCAGGCGTCGAGGCGCGCTTGCTCGCGGCGATGTTGTCGAGCGCGATCAGCGTCGCGGTGATGCATCCGCTGGTCGCCGATGTCGATGACGACACGCTGCGCGCGCAGCTCTTGCAGACGACACGTCGAATGCTCGATCTTCGCGAATAGCAGTGGGAGAAACCGCAACATGTCGAGCCAGTCGATCGCCGACGAGCACCAGATCCGCAATCTCGTTCACCGCTACGCGGATGCCGCGTCGCCACAGATGTGCCCACGATCGAGTAGTCGCGGGCGCACTCATGGCTCGACGGGTACGGCGAACAACTGCTCGGCCGCGGTGTACGGGTCGCACCGACCATCGGCGACCATCTCCGCCAAGCGATCCAGATCGGGATGACTTCGTAGCCGGGTCTGCGCCAAGGAGAGTATCTGCGCTCGTGCGCGCGCCTTTCGGCGCTCTGGACTGTCGGAACGATGATGGGCCTCGATGGACTCGACCAGCTCGGGGATGCCCTCGCCTTGTGCGGCAACGAGTTTCAGGATGGGCGCCTTGGTCTCCGCCCGAAGATCTCGCACCGTCTGGTCGGCGCCCTCTCGATCGGCCTTGTTAACCACGACGATGTCCGCGACTTCGAGCAGGCCCGCCTTGGCCGCCTGGACCGCGTCGCCCGCACCGGGGTTGAGGATCAACACCGTCGGGTCGGCGATCGCAGCGATCTCGATTTCGGATTGTCCGACGCCTACCGTCTCAAGCACGATCAGGTCGTAGGACAGCGTGGCGAGCAGCCTGATGGCGGCGGGAACCGCAGCGGCAAGTCCGCCGAGATGCCCGCGCGCCGCCACCGACCGAATGAGGACGTCGGAGTCGTTGATATGCGCGGCCATTCGGATCCGGTCACCCAGCAATGCGCCCCCGCTGTACGGCGACGATGGGTCGACGGCGAGCACCGCCACTCTCATGTCGCGCTCGCGGTAAGCACTCACTAGTGCGCCAACGGTTGTCGACTTGCCCGCCCCCGGCGGGCCCGTCACGCCGAGGATCCGAGGAGGCGAGATTGCACCGAGCGCGTTCAGCACTTCGTCGCGACGCGGACTTTCGACCAGGCTCAGCAACCGGCCGGCCGCACGGGTGGATCCGGTGCGCGCCGCCTCGATGAGCTCGTCGATGGTCATCGGTGCAAAGTCTAGTGAGCCCTGATCTCGATGACCGTGCCCGCGGTGATCGAAAAAGCCATGGGTCTGTCCGTTCCGACCGGTATGAGAATGCTATTCTCTCCAATTGCGAGTGCCAGTTGCAAGAAGGGGAACCATATGCAAATCGCAGGTAGCTCGGCGATCGTCGTCGGTGGCGCAGGTGGCCTTGGCGAGGCGACCGTCCGGCGCCTGCACGGCGCGGGAGCCAAGGTGGTCGTCGCCGATCTCGCCGATGACAAGGGCAAGGAGCTCCAGAACGAGCTCGGTGTGCGCTATGTCGGCACCGACGCCACCTCGGAAGAGTCGGTCAACGCGGCGATCGCAGAGGCGACGTCGCTGGCCCCCCTGCGGATCTCGGTCGACACCCACGGCGGTCCCGCCAGCGGCGGGCGGCTGATCGGCAAGGACGGGTCCCCGCTCGATCTCGACGGATTCAAGAAGACGATCGAGTTCTACCTGACCGCAGTCTTCAATGTCATGCGGCTGTCGGCGGCCGCGATCGCCAAATCGGAGCCGCTCGAAGAGGGTGGCCGCGGCGTCATCGTCAACACGGCGTCGATCGCCGGCTACGAAGGACAGATCGGTCAGCTCCCCTACTCCGCCGCCAAAGGTGGCGTGCTTGGCATGACGCTCGTCGCGGCGCGTGACCTCTCTCCGCTTGGCATCCGCGTCGTCACCATCGCCCCTGGCACCATCAACACCCCGGCCTACGGCAAGGCGGTCGACCAGCTCGAGCAGTACTGGGGTCCGCAGGTGCCGTTCCCCAAGCGCATGGGCAGATCCGGGGAGTACGCGCAACTGGCGCAGAGCATCATCGAAAACGACTATCTCAACGGCGAAATCATTCGCCTCGACGGGGCGCTGCGGTTCCCGCCGAAATGAGCGGCTCGCTCACGGGCAAGGTTGCCTTTGTCGCAGGCGCCAGCCGTGGCATCGGCGCGACGGTCGCCGCCGCGCTGGCCCGCGAAGGTGCGGCGGTCGCTGTCGCCGCGCGCTCCGAGCAGGAGGGCAAGCTGCCAGGCACGATCCATGCCGTCGCCGACCGCATCACGTCAGCTCGGGGCCGGGCCCTGGCCGTGTCGTGCGACGTCACGAGCGAGGAGTCGGTGGAAGCGGCTGTTGCGGCTACCGTTTCGGAGTTCGGGGGGATCGACATCCTGATCGCGAACGCGGGCGTGCTGTGGCTTGGGCCGATCGAGTCCACGCCGCTGAAACGTTGGCAGCTGTGCCTGAACGTCAACCTGACCGGCGTCTTCCTGGTGACCAAGTCCGTCATACCGCACGTGAAGGCGCGCGGCGGGGGGTCGCTCATCGCGATCACCACCACCGGCGTCGGCATGATCGAACACGGCTCCAACGCCTACTGGGTGTCCAAGGCCGGTGTTGAACGGTTATATCTGGGCCTGGCATCGGATCTGAAGCCCGACAACATCGCGGTGAACTGCCTGAGCCCGTCGCGGGTGGTGCTCACCGAGGGCTGGCAGGCCGGCGGCGCTGGCACGGAGATCCCGCCCGAGATGGTCGAGCCGCCCGAGGCCATGGCCGACGCCGCGGTGCTGCTCGCGCAGCAGGACGCCAGCGGCATTACCGGCACGATCCAACGCTCAGAAGAGCTCAGCGTCTGACCGCCACTCGTTGGGTTACTTCTTGGCGTTGAGGCGGGTGACGATGTTGCGGAAGTCCTCGGTCTGGAAGGACTGGTCCTCGGCGGCGTTGGCGTAGTCGAGCACCGCCAACACGGAGCGTTCGAGGTGAATGTTCAACAGCCGCTTGGTGCTTTCGACCGCCTGCCGCGGAAGTTCCATGATTCGCTTGGCGCACGCCAGCGCCTCGGCCAGCGGGTCCTCGACGACGTGATTCGCCAGCCCGAGTTCGGCCGCGCGCTGAGCCGAAATGCGCGCACCGGTTAATGCGTACTCCTTGGCGTGTAACAGGCTCATCTGCAACGGCCACACGAGCGGTCCGCCGTCGGCGGCCACCAAGCCCACCTGCACGTGCGGATCGGCAAGGTACGCGTCTTCTTTTATGTAGACGATGTCGCTCAACGCCACCAGGCTGCACCCCAGCCCGACGGCAGGGCCATTCACGGCCGCCACCACCGGGATTCGGCAACGCGCCATGCCCAGCACGATCTCACGGCCATGGAGGATGGTCTTGGCGCGCAGATCGGCGTCCTGACGCAGTTCCTCCAGATATCCGAAGTCACCGCCTGCCGAGAACGCGCGGCCAGCCCCGGTGATCACCGCCGCGCGGGCCTCCCGATCCTCGCCAAGACGTGTCCACACGTGCGCAAGGCCGACATGTAGTGCATCGTTGACGGAGTTGAGCGAATCGGGCCGGTTCAGCGTGATGATGCGCAGCGCCCCGTCGGCCTTGACGTCGATTTCCGGTGGCAGGTCGTACAATTCAGACTCCTAATCCGAGAATGCGCGAAGCGATGATGTTCTTCTGAATCTGCGACGTTCCACCCATCACGCTCTGCGCGCGGCTGTACAGATATGCGCTGAGCAGGTCGGGATCGCGGGTACCGCTGACGGCAAGGGCCGCGTGGCCCACGGATTGCTCCGTCCATGTCATCAGCAGCTTGTCGAGCGACCCCTGTGGTCCGTGCTTGATGCCGTCGAGTTGTTCGGAGAGCCTGCGCCGCACGTGCAGGCGTAGCATCTCGGTCTGTACCGCAGCCCAGACCAGCTCCTCGGGCGCCTTGCCGTCGACCCGGGACGCCATCTGCCGCACCAATTTTCCGTATCGGGCCGAGTAGCCGAGTGTCGAGGGCTCGCGCTCGTGGCTGACCACCGTCATCGCCAGCGCCCAGCCCTCCCCCGGCGCGCCGACCATGTGATCGGCTGACACGGTTGCGCCGTCAAACGCGACCTGACCGAATTCGGTTGTCACGCCGTTGATCATCTGCAGCGGTCGCTGCTCAATGGCGGGCTGGTGCATCGAGATGATGAACGCCGAAATGCCCTTGTGCCGCGGCACGTCCTTGTCGGTGCGTGCCAGCACCAGGCACCAGTCGGCGACGTCGGAGTAGCTGGTCCAGATCTTGTGGCCATGAATGACGTAATCGTCGCCATCGCGGGTGGCGGTGGTGGTCAGCGACGCGAGGTCCGACCCGGCGCCGGGCTCGGAAAAGCCTTGGCACCACCGCTCGGTGCCGTTGATCATGCCGGGCAGGAACCGCTGCTGCAGCTCCTTGCTGCCGTGATGGCCCAGCCCGACCACCAGGTAGCCGAGACTGGGTCGCGGCGGTGCGCCAGCGCGGGCCAACTCCTCATCGACGATGACGTCGTAGACGGGTGGCAGCTCCTGGCCACCGAACTCCCTAGGCCACGAGGTGCCGAAAAACCCCGCCCGGTAAAGGGCTTGGTGCCATTCACCCTGCCCGGTCCAGTAGTCGTCACCGGACGCCTTGAACACGGCGGCGTTCTCGCCGAGCCAGTTCCTCAGCTTGTCCCGGAAGGCGGCTTCTTCGGGCGAATCACGAAAGTCCAAGATCGATGTCCTCCATGCGTACGGGCCACGATTCGGTGGAAGTCAACACTCGCCGCAGGTACACATGCGCCAGACATTCCCAGGTGTTGCCGATCCCGCCGTGTACCTGAATGGCGGTCTCGCAGACGGTGCGCGCCGCCCGCGCGCAGTAGACCTTGGCGATGCGTGCGGCCTGGACTGCCTCTGCGGGCGACAGCTCGTCGACGCCCCATGCGGCATGCCGCAGGACGCTGATCGAACCCTCAATGAGCGCAAGGCCTTCGGCCAGCAGGTGCCCGATGGCTTGATACGAGCCGATCGTCGAGCCGTACTGCTCACGAACCTTCGCGTAGTCGACCGCAAGCGCGTGTGCGCCGCGTGCCGCGCCGAGGATGTCGGCGCAGGTGGTCACGAGCGCGAGCGCCAGCCAGCGTTGCGCCTCGTCGCCGGACAGTTCAACAAGTTCGGACGGCGACTCGACCGCTCCGACCGTGCTTTTGGTGAGATCCACTCCCGCTGCGCTGTCGACCGTCACCGACACGTCTCGCCCGATGCGCCGGCTCAAATCGTCAGCAAGCACCGGCAAGAGGAATGGGACATCGACGAGCCCACGCGCGAATTCCTCGGCGACGATGGCAACTTCGACACCGGAGGCGCCGTCGGACCGCAGCGTTCGGAATCCAGTCGCATCGAGGGCACTCTTTAGCCGGGCGATCCGAGTCTCGTCGGTCAGATCCGCGACCGAGCCCGGCCCGAGATCGTCGGTCAGCTTGGCCGCGGCTTCCCGCAGCTGCTGCTGTTCACTCGTCAGACGGACGTCCACAGCCGCTCCTTCAACACTCGGCGCAATACCTTTCCCGACGGCAGTCGCGGTATTTCGGCTACGAACACCATGCGGTTCGGTCGCTTGTAGGACGCCAGCCGATCACCGACATGCGCGATGAGCTCCTCGGCCTCGACCGGCCCGCACGTCTTGACGGCGGCGACGATGGCCTCTCCATTCGCCGCGTCGGGCACCCCGAACACCGCAGCGTCTTCGACGGCCGGGTGCCCGTGGAGCACGGCCTCGATCTCGGCGGGGGCGACCTGAAATCCCCGCACCTTGATCATTTCCTTGGCCCGGTCGGTGATCCGCAGCCAGCCCTCGACGTCGAGGTATCCGACGTCTCCCGTCCGGTACCAGCCGTCCGAAAAAGCCTGCGCAGTCGCCTCGCTTGGCAGGTAGCCCGCCATCACCGAACCCGACCGCACCTGGATCTCGCCCACAGCGCCCGGCGACAGGGGTTCGGCGTTCTCCAGTGACACGATCCGCACGCGAGCCCCGGCCACCGCCCGTCCGACGGTGTCGAGCCGCGCGCCGTCGATCTCGTTGCACGCGATGACCGGCAATTCGCTGGTGCCGTAGGCGGTCACCCAATTCACCCCGGTTCGGCCGGTGACGGCCTCGGCGACGCTCTGGGTGACCGGCGTCGCGCACCACATGATGTAGCGCAGCGACGACAGGTCGTAGCTCTCCAGCGTCGGATGGGCGGCCAGCGCCAAAGCGATTGGCGCGACGGCCATCTCGATGGTGATCCGGTCGGCCTCGATGTGGCGCAGCATCAGGTCGATATCGAACCGGCGGTGCAGCCGAATCCATGCGCCCGTTTCGAGCGTCATCACGATGTTGAGCAAGCCGAGGATGTGCGAAGGCGGCGTCATGATCTGCATCCGGTCGGCCGACGACAGGTGCAGCGCGTCACGCCAGTGCCGCACCGCGACGGCGAACGACCCGTGGGTGTGACGCACCGCCTTTGGCATGCCCGTCGTTCCCGAGCTGAACACGAACAGCGCATCGCTTTGGAGCCTTGGCGTTTCGGACGTCCGCTGGCCGGGGGTGATCGCCTCGTCGAGTGACAGCATCGGCATCAATTGGGAGAGCACCGGATGGTCGCCCACCGCGTGCGACGGCGTGGTCAGCGCCAGCGCGTGCTCGACCTCGGCCCGCTTCCAGGCCGGGCTGAGCAGCACCGCTGACGAGCCAAGCCGCCAGATGGCCCACAAGGCGATGACGAACTCCGGCCGGTTGGACGACATCAGCGCGACGCGATCCTTCGGGCGCACCCCGCGGCGTTCGAGCACGGTCGCCATGCCATTGGCGAGGGCGTCGAGTTCTGCGAGGCTGTATTCCCGCTCCTCGAAGGCGAGCGCCATCCGCTCACTCACGTCGCGCTCGCCCCTTTCCGCCAGTTGAGAAGGTAGCCGTTTGTCGAGGAGAATAGTATTCTCTTATTATCAGAATGACAATGCCGGTCGAGAGGGGGGCCATGGCCAAGCCGCACCTGTTCCAGCATGCGACGGTGTCTCGGATCATCAAAGAGACCGCCGACACGCGGACCTACGTGCTGGCGCCGCGTGAAACGCCCTTTCCCTACCGGGCAGGGCAGTTCTGCACGTTCAAGGTGCACGTTGACGGCGAGGACCTGTACCGGTCCTATTCGATGTCCAGCGCACCCGAGACCGATTCCGAGATGGCAACCACCGTCAAGCGGGTTCCTGGCGGCAAGGTGTCGAATTGGATGCTCGACAACCTCGTCGAGGGCGACGAGGTGACGATCACCCGTGCGGCAGGGACCTTCTGCCTGACCTCCTCGGCGGTGCCCGTGCTTGGCTTCAGCGGCGGTAGCGGCGTGACGCCCATCCTTTCGCTGGCCAAGAGCGCACTGGCCACCACGGATCGCCCAGTGCGCCTGCTGTGCGCCGACCGCGATAGTGCGTCGGTGATCTTCGATGCGGTGCTCGACGACCTCGTCGCCCGCTACCCGGATCGGCTGTCCGTGTTGCGTCACATCGATGACGAACGCGGGCTGCTCGAACCCGCCGCCGTGCTCGACTTCGTCGGCGCCGACACCGACGCCGACTGCTACGTCTGCGGGCCCGAGGGTTTCATGTCGGTCGTCAAGTCGGCTCTGCCCGGCCAGGGGCAGGTGTTCATCGAGGACTTCGACGCGACGCCGCAGAACCCGGCGGCCGCGCCCCCCGCCGCGGCGGAGACCGAACCGACCAGCGGCACCATCACCATCCACCTTGACCGCAAGAAGGCCGAGGTGCCTCGGAGGGACAACGAGACGCTGCTGGAAAGCGCCCGGCGAGCCGGCCTGACACCGCCGTTCTCGTGCGAGGCAGGCAATTGCGGCACGTGCATGGCGCGGCTGTCCGAAGGCAGCGCGACCATGCGGGTCAACGACGCGTTGATGGACGACGAGGTCGAAGAGGGCTACGTGCTGACCTGCCAAGCCATTCCCGATACTCCGTCAGTGACGGTGCACTATGAGGACTGAGCCGTGCCGTCGCCGTGTTCGTCGAGTAGCGGCGGTGGCCGGTAGTCGGGCTCATAGCCGCCGATCCGGATCGGGCTGCCGACCAACCGGAACTCCCCTGCCGTGACGACCGCCTCCGGCGTTGCCTCCAGCGCTTCGGGCAGCGTGCGGACCGCCGCCGCCGGAATGCCAACGGGCCGCAGTCGTGACTCCCAATTCGCGGCGGTGTCGGCTGCCAGGGCCGCGGTTACGACTTCCAGCACTTCCTTGCGCCTCGCCGAGCGCTCCGCCATCGTCGGGAAGCCGTCGATCTTCGCCTCGGACGCGAAGGCTTTCCAGAATGCGTCGTGGGTGATGAACAGCGCCAGATACCCGTCGGCTGTTGGAAACAGCTGCGCCGGTACGTAATACGAATGGGCGCCGAACGGGTACCGCTGCGGTGCCGCACCATCGTTGAGGTAGGCCGACGCCCGGTAGTTCAGCTGGGACAGAATCACGTCACGCAGCGACACGTCCACTTGGCCGCCGCGGCCCGAGACGATCTGCGCGAGCAGGCCCAGCGCCGCGGCCAGCCCGGTCGAGTTGTCGGCTGACGAATAGCCGGGCAATGTCGGTGGGCCGTCGGGATGGCCGGTCATCGCCGCGACACCCGTCGCCGCTTGGATGACGTAGTCGAACGCCGGGTCGTCGCCGCCGTCCAGCCCGAAGCCGGTCATCGCGACGCAGACGATCCGCTCGTTGAACCGCCGCAACGCCTCGTAGGTGAGACCGAGCCGCTTGATCGCCGACGGCTTCATATTGGCGAGCAGCGCGTGCGAATTCGCGACGAGCTCGCCCAGACGCTGCCGGCCTGTCTCTGACCGCAGATCGAGACACACGCTCTGCTTGTTGCGGTTCAGGCTGGCGAAGTAGCTGTCGCTGACCTGGCGAGAGATCTCGCCGCCTGGCGGCTCGATCTTGATGACCTCTGCGCCGAGGTCAGCAAGCAGCATCGTCGCGTACGGGCCGGCCAGCATCACGCCGACCTCGAGGATGCGGATACCGGATAGCGGTCCCTGGCTCATCGGTGTTGTCGGCGAGCCGCTCATCGCACCTGCAGGGCCAGTTGCGAAATGACTTCGCGGGTTCGGTATTTGGAGGCGACCAACTCGTCGCGAGTCTCGCCGATCGGGAGCAGCCGCACCGACAGGTCGGTGACGCCTGCGTCGGCGAAGCGGCGGAACCGCGCCAGGATCGCTTCCTCGTCACCGGCCGCGCACAGGTCACCGACATCACGGGCGTCGCCACGTTCCAAGAGTTTCTGGTAATTCGGCGACACCTCGGCTTCGCCGAGAATCCGGTTGGCGCGCTCCTTGGCCGCATCGATCTCGGAGTTGGCGCACAGGCACACCGGGATGCCCGCGATGATCCGCGGCGCCGGGCGGCCTGCGTTGTCGGCGGCCTTGCTGATTCGCGGTGCGATGTGGTCACCGATCGCGCGCTCGTCGGCCATCCACAACACGGTGCCGTCGGCGAGTTCACCCGCGATCTGCAGCATCACCGGCCCGAGGGCCGCAACCAGCACAGGCATCGGCGAATCAGCGCCAAGCACAGTCGGATTGTGCACGGTGAACGTGTCGTTCTCCACGTCGACCGGACCGGGGCCGGCCAGCGCGGTGTTGAGCACCTCGAGGTAGTCGCGGGTGTAGGCGGCGGGCTTGTCGTACGGGATGCCGAGCATGTCGCGCACGATCCAGTGGTGCGACGGCCCGACGCCAAGGGCCAACCGACCGCCTGCGCCGGCGTGGACCGACAGCGCCTGGCGCGCGAGCGCGATCGGATGCTGCGCCTGCAGCGGCACGACGGCCGTGCCGAGCTCGATTCGCGACGTGCGCGCGCCCATCAGCGCGACCATGGTCAGCGCGTCGAAGTCGTTGGGCACCTGGGGTATCCACGCGGTATCGAAACCAGCGGCTTCCGCCCACTCGATATCCTCGAGCAGTTTGGTGACCTTGCGCGCCATGTCCCCGCGCTCGGCCCCGATCATCACGCCAAGGCGCATATCAGTCCACCCTCTCCGACGTCAGCTTTCGCACCTCCTGGACGAGGACATCCAGCGGTGTGCCGGTGGGGAAGACCGCGGCGGCACCGGCCTCCAACAGCTTGGGGACGTCTGCCTGCGGGATCGTGCCACCGACGACAACCGCGATGTCGCCCGCGTCGGCGGCGCGCAATGCCTCGACTGTGCGGGTCGTCAAGGCCACGTGCGCGCCGGAGAGGATCGAAAGCCCCACCAGCGCAACATCTTCCTGCAACGCAATCGACACGATGTCCTCGATGCGCTGCCGGATGCCGGTGTAGATCACCTCGAAACCCGCGTCGCGCAGCGTGCGGGCGACGATCTTGGCGCCGCGGTCATGGCCGTCGAGACCGGGTTTGGCGACCAGAACACGAACGCTCATCAGCGCCCTCGCTTCTTCGCGCGAACGCTCATCAGTGCCCTCGCTTCTTCGCGCGAGCGCTCATCAGAACACCACCGGTTGCTGGAACTCGCCCCACACGGCCTTGAGCGCGCAGACCATCTCCCCAACGGTGCAGTAGGCGTTGGCGCAGTCGATCAGCTTGTGCATCAGGTTGTCGGTGCCTTCCGCGGATTTCGACAGCGCGGCTAGTGCCTCTTTGACGGCCGCGGGGTCCCGCTCGGCCTTGACCTTGGACAGTCGCTTCAGTTGAAGGTCGCGGCCCTCGGCATCCAATTCATACGTTGCGATTTCGGGGGGCGGCTCATCGGCGACGAACTTGTTGACCCCGACGACGGGCCGGACACCCGATTCCACTTCGTGGTGGATCTTGAACGCCTCATCGGCGATCAGGCCCTGCAGATAACCGTCCTCGATGGCGCGCACCATGCCGCCGTGCGTCTCGAGATCATGCATGATCTCGATGATCTTCTCCTCGGTCGCGTCGGTGAGCGCCTCGACGAAATAGGACCCGCCCAGCGGATCGGCCACCTTCGCGACGCCGGTCTCGTAAGCCAGGATCTGCTGGGTGCGCAGCGCCAGCGTTGCGGACTCCTCGCTTGGCAGCGCGAACGGCTCGTCCCAGGCGGCGGTGAACATGGACTGCACACCGCCAAGCACCGCGGCCATCGCCTCATAGGCCACGCGCACGAGATTGTTCTGGGCCTGCGGTGCGTAGAGGGAGGCGCCGCCTGCCACACAACCGAACCGGAACATCGACGCCTTGTCCGTGGAGGCGCCGTAGCGTTCGCGCACGATCGTGGCCCACCGCCGGCGGCCCGCCCGATACTTGGCGATCTCCTCGAAGAAGTCCCCGTGGGTATAGAAGAAGAACGAGACCTGCGGGGCGAACTGATCGATGCTCATCCGGCCCCGCTCGACCACGGTGTCGCAGTAAGTGACCCCGTCGGCCAGCGTGAAGGCCATCTCCTGAACCGCGTTGGCGCCGGCGTCGCGGAAATGCGCACCGGCCACCGAGATCGCGTTGAACCTTGGCACCTCGGCCGCGCAGAACTCGATGGTGTCGGCGATCAGCCGCAGCGACGGCTGCGGCGGCCAGATCCAGGTGCCGCGCGAGGCGTACTCCTTGAGGATGTCGTTCTGGATGGTGCCGGTGAGCTTGGCGCGCGGCACCCCCTTGCGCTCCGCGGCCGCCACATAGAAGGCCAGCAGGATCGCGGCCGTGCCGTTGATGGTGAAGCTGGTGCTGATCTTGTCCACCGGGATGCCGTCGAACAGGATCTCGGCGTCGGCCAGCGTGTCGACCGCGACCCCGACGCGGCCGACTTCCTCACCGAACTCCGGGTCGTCGGAGTCGTACCCGCACTGAGTGGGCAGATCCAGTGCCACCGACAGCCCCGTTCCGCCCTGGTCCAGCAGGTAGCGGTAGCGCCGGTTGGATTCCTCGGCCGTGCCAAAACCCGAGTACTGACGAAACGTCCAGGTCTTGCCGCGGTACCCGCTGGCAAAGTTGCCTCGGGTAAACGGAAACGTGCCGGGCGCAGGCGGATCGCCGCCGCGGTCAGCCGGTCCGTAGACGGGCTCCAGCGGGATGCCGGAGGGTGTCTGTACTGGGTCGCTCATCACTGGATAACGTACTTGCAAAAAATGAGAATGCCAATACCGCTGGGCGGAAACATGCATAGTGGAGGGGTCGCGGAACACACTGGACAGGCCCCGAAGACCCGGTACACAGCGATTATGTGACTCGCCTAAAATGAGAATGCCAATACCATTGGTGTACATCGCGACGCGCATGTTCAAGGAGGCCCATGTCCACGTTCACTGAGCGCACGCTGGTCGTCTCTGGCGGCAGCCGCGGCATTGGGCTCGCGATCGCGCTTGGCGCCGCCAAACACGGCGCCAACGTCGTCCTACTGGCCAAGACCGCAGAGCCGCATCCGAAGCTGCCTGGCACCGTGTACACCGCCGTCGCCGAGGTCGAAGCAGCGGGCGGCAAGGGTGTCGCCGTGGTGGGCGACGTGCGCAAGGAAGAAGACGTGCAGCGCGCCGTTGACACTGCGGTCGAGCACTTCGGCGGAGTCGACATCGTGATCAACAACGCCAGCGCGATCGCGACCGAACCGACCGAGGAACTCCCCGCCAAGAAGTTCGACCTGATGATGGACATCAACGTCCGCGGTACGTTCCTGTTGACGAAGGCGGCCCTGCCCCACCTGCGCAAAACGGCCAACGCGCACGTGGTGACCCTGGCGCCACCGCTGAACATGAAACCGCACTGGCTGGGCGCCCACCCGTCCTACACATTGTCGAAGTACGGGATGACGCTGCTATCGCTCGGCTGGGCCGCCGAGTATGCCGAGGCCGGCATCGGTTTTGCCTGCCTGTGGCCGCAGACCTACATCGCAACGGCGGCGGTGACCAACTCCCCCGACTTCGCGACCATGCTGGCCGCGTCGCGCAGCCCGGAGATCGTGGCCGACGCTGCGGTCGAGATCCTGTCCCGGCCGGCCGTCGACGTCAACGGCAAATGCTTCATCGACTCCGAGGTATTGGCAGAAAGCGGTGTCAGCGACCTGTCCCGCTACGGCGGCGGCGACAACCCCATCCTTGATATCTTCGTCGACAAACTATGAGTATCTCTTTGCTGCTGGAAATGGCGGCGTCGTCGAATCCGGACCGCACCGCGGTGGTGTCCGGCGAGATGCGCCTGACCACAAGTGAACTGAGCGCACTCGCCGACGGCGGGGCGGGAGTCGTCGCGGCGTCGGGCGCCCAGCACGCGGCCTACGTCGGTACCGGCGGCGCGATGCTGCCGCTGCTGCTGTTTTCCTCCGCGCGAGCGGGGGTTGCGTTCACGCCACTGAACTACCGCCTCAGCGAGGACGGCCTGCGGCAGCTGATCGATCGCCTGCCGACGCCTATGGTGATCGCCGACGCCGAGTACCGCGATGTCCTCGCCGGTGCAGGCAAGCAGGTCATCACTTCGGATGAGTTCGTGGCGGCCGCGCGTACCGCGGACTTCTCCAACCCCCACCCCGACCCCAACCTCGACCCCGATGACGTTGCGGTGGTGCTCTTCACGTCGGGGACCACCTCGCGGCCGAAAGCCGTTGAGCTGACGCACAACAACTTGACCAGCTATGTCACGGGGACGGTGGAGTTCGATTCCGCGGAACCCAGTGACGCCGCACTGATCTGCGTGCCGCCGTATCACATCGCGGGCGTCAGCGCCGCATTGTCGAATATTTATGCGAGCCGAAAGATGGTCTATCTGAGGCAGTTCGAGCCGAACGAGTGGGTCCGCCTGGTGCGCGATGAGGGTGTCTCCACCGCGACGGTGGTACCGACCATGCTGGACCGCATCGTGTCCGTGCTCGAGGCGGAGCCGGTCGAGCTGCCTACGCTGCGAAACCTGGCGTACGGTGGCTCGAAGGTCGCTCTTCCCTTGGTGCGCAAGGCTCTTGGCCTGCTGCCCGCTGTTGGTTTCGTCAACGCCTACGGACTCACCGAGACCAGCTCGACTATCGCGGTGCTCTCCCCCGACGACCATCGGGCCGCGTTGGCCGCCTCCGACGACGCGGTCGCGCGGCGGCTCGGATCGGTCGGACAGCCGGTACCCGGAATCGAGGTGCAGATCCGCAGCGAGGACGGCACCGTCCTGCAGCCGGGCCGCAACGGTGAGTTGTTCGTGCGCGGCGAGCAGGTGGCTGGACGCTATACCGAGATCGGTTCGGTGCTCGACGCCGACGGATGGTTCCCCACCAAAGACGTTGCCATGCTGGACGAGGGCGGCTACCTGTTCATCGGCGGCCGGTCCGACGACACGATCATCCGGGGCGGGGAGAACATCGCCCCCGCCGAGATCGAGGACGTGCTCGTCGAGCATCCCTCGGTGCGCGATTGTGTGGTGGTCGGCCCTGAGGACCCCGAATGGGGCCAGATCATCGTTGCGGTGGTGGTGCCCGCCGAGGGCGCTGCACCAGACGCCGACGACCTGCGCGAGCATGTGCGAGCGCAGCTACGCGGATCACGCACGCCCGATCGCGTGGTGTTCCGTGATGAGCTGCCGACCAACGCGACCGGCAAGGTGTTGCGCCGCGAACTGGTCGACGAATTGAACCGCGCACGCGCGGAGCACGAAAAACTAAGGAGCCGAACATGATCAAGAACGGCACACGGCTGCAGAGCCAGGTCTGCGACACGCAAGTGATCGTCGTTCGCACCGCCGACAGCCTTGACGATCTGCGGGCGGGCGGGGCTCCGATGGTGCCGATCGGCACCGACGCCTCCGGTGACGCCACGCTGGATCCGGCATTCTCCGACGGCAACGCGATGGGTAAGCGTTATGTCGACGAATCCGGCGCCGAGGTGCTCGTGACGAAGGCAGGCGCAGGGACACTGAGCATTGGCGCCACAGCGCTGGCGTTGAAGGAAGCAAAGCCGCTACCGGCCAGCGACTGATACGCTGCGGCTCGTGAGGCCGCTTAGCCTGCACATTCGATACGCGGCGGGTCTCACGTTGGCCTTCCTGCTTGCCGCGGCCGAAGTTGTCGTGATTGTGGTCTCGCTCGGCGATCAGGCAGTGGCGGGCGCGCAGAGCGTGTTCACGGGGAAGAATTTGATCACCACCGTCGGGTTGGTCCTCGCCGGTGCCGTCAGCGTGGCAATTGGCGGCATCCTGATTGTGGCGCCGTTGCTGGACTGGCAGGGCTCGGGTCGCGAACCCACCGCGAAGGAACGCCGCACGGCGCTGAACATTTCGTGGCGCCAGACAGCCCTGCTTTCTGTGCCTTGGTGGGTTGCCGGGGCTGTCCTGATCCCGATGAATCTCAACGGCGGCGCGGGAGTCGCGCTCGTGATCGGCTTTTCGATCATGTTCGGCGCCACCGCAGCCATCAGCACCGGGTTCTTGTTCACACAACGGACGCTTCGCCCGTTATTGGCAGCCGCTGCAGCCGATCTCGACACCGGGCCAGTCACGCCGGGTGTGCGGGCGCGACTGATACTCATGTGGACCGTGTGTACGGCGCTTCCGGGTCTGGCAATCACGCTGTTGACCCTGATGCGCAGGAACGGCTGGATCATCGAGCAGACCGCATCAGTCGAGTGGCCCGTGCTCGTACTGGCAATCGTCGCAGTGATGCTTGGGCTTCGGTCGATGATCCTGGTGTCCCGATCGATTTCCGATCCGTTGCGTGAGGTCGTCGACGCCATGGCGCAGGTCGAGCAGGGGCACCTCGGCGACATGCTCGACGTGTACGAGAGATCCGAAATCGGCCGACTGCAAAACGGATTCAACCGGATGGTCGTCGGTCTGCGCGAACGTGACAGGCTGCGGGACCTGTTCGGTCGCCACGTAGGCACCGAAGTGGTGCGTCGCGCCGTGGAGGAGAACGAATCACTCTCCGGAGATGACCGTGAGGTCGCGATTCTGTTCATCGATCTGGTTGACTCGACGAAACTCGCGACCGATCGGCCTCCTCACGAGGTCGCCGAAGTGCTCAACGACTTCTTCCGGATCGTGGTCGCGGCCGTGGACGAGCGCCACGGGCTGATCAACAAGTTTCAGGGCGACGCCGCGCTCGCGGTGTTCGGCGCGCCGTTGCGTATCGACGATCCGGCGTCGGCGGCACTGTCCACCGCGCGGGCGCTGGCCGCCGACCTGCGGCGCCTGCCCGTTGACTTCGGCATCGGAGTATCGGCCGGGCCCGTCTTCGCGGGCAATATCGGTGCCGAAAACCGTTATGAGTACACGGTTGTCGGCGATGCCGTCAACGAGGCGGCACGGCTGGCAGACCGGGCCAAGGACTTCGAAGAACGGGTGCTGTGTTCCGCCGCCGCGATCGACCGCGCCGACGAAGCGGAGCGACGGTCGTGGTCCGTGCAGGGCTCGGAGATGTTGCGGGGCCGGTCGCGACTCACCCAGATCTCGGCGCCCGTGCGCGGGGGCTAGGCGTGCCTGCTGGTGACTCCGCCGTCGGCGATGAGATGGGAGCCCGTGATGAACGACGCCCTTGGTGACATCAGGAACGCCACGGCGTCGGCGATCTCAGTAGGCTGACCGAGTGTCAATGTAATCCACGATCAGCCCAGTCGGCGATGCTCTCGACGCGCCGCGGCGCACCTGACCCCGCGCAGCACGACCAGATCAACTTCTACGGCGCACCTGCCCGTTCAACGTCGAAACCGCGCTTCGTCGCGAAGGACACCGCCCGCTCACCCCCAAGCCGCCTCACCTATTAGCCGCCGGTCGAAGGGACCAGATTCGCTCCGCTGCTAAGGCGACCCCAGATTGGCAACAACAACATCGCCACCGTGCACGACAACCAAAGGTGAACAGGACTGAGGTGGACCCGATCACGCCGTGCCCGCCACGGACTGCGCTACCGTGCTGCCGTCAGCGGGATCGTGGAAGACTCGCCCGGCGTTGTGAGCTGCCAGCGTTGGTCGCGCCAGGATGAGAAGCCTTGTCACACGACGGGTTAGGCTGCGCGTTCAAGCAATTCGTCGAGTGCAAGAGAGAAGTCGTCGGCCAATTCCCATAGGTCGGGCAGCAGGTCCGGACAGGAGATGATGCCGACGCCGAGCTTGCCGTTAAGCGACATCACCGTGATGTTCAGCCCCGAACCGTGGAATATTGGCCCGATCGGATACGTCGCTTCCACTTCGCAACCCAGGAAGTACAGCGTTGTTTGCGGGCCGGACACATTGGAGATGATCAGGTTGTGCACCGGGCTTTCGGTGAGCGGGGTGTCGGCGACGAGCCGCATCGCTGCGCCGAACAGCGGCCGGGCAGCGAATTGCATCCAGTCCTGTACCAGCGTCGGGCCGATGGCCGAACTGTGCTCCTTGGCAGTGGAATTCGCTTCAGCGATCGCGCGCAGCCGCTCGGCCGGGTCGCTGACGTGCGTCTCCAGGCGGCTGAACATCCCGGAGAGCTGGTTGCGGCCGGGACGGTCTGACTTGTCGTGCACCGACACCGGCACCATCGCCACCAGCGATTTGTCCGGCAGCTGGCCGCGAGCATGCAGGAACCGTCGCAGCACCCCGGCACATAGGGCCATGACCACGTCGTTGACCGTGACGTTGAAGCGGTTTTTCACCGTCTTGATGTCGTCGAGCTCCAGTTGGGTGAACGCGATGTTGCGGGCCGCGGTGACCGCGGCGTTGAACGCCGTCGGCGGGGCGGCCAACGGTGCGGCCATCGTTAAGCCGGCGCGGGCGCGGCGCAGTGTCTTCACGATCGCCGAGACGGTCGTCGGCAGCACAGTGGCCAGTCGCAGCGGGCGCGACGCGAACCTCACCAGCCCGTCCGCGGCGATCTCAAGCGAGCTGGCGTCGCCGGGGCCGTCGACCGGGTCGGGCGGCGGCGCGTCGGGCTCGGTGCTGCACAGCTGCGCCAGCAGGCCGGCCCCGGTCACCCCATCGACAGCGGCGTGATGGACCTTGGTCATCACCGCCAGCCGGCCGCCTTCTCGCGCGTCGCTGTCCGCTAGGCCCTCCATCAGCCACATCTCCCACAGCGGTCGTCCCCGATCCAGCGGCACCGAGGCGATGTGCCCGCACATCTCGGCCAATTCCGCTCGCCCGCCCGGCGATGGCAGCGCGCTGCGGTGCAGATGACGATTGAGGTCGAAGTCGGTGTCCTCCACCCAGACCGGGTGATCCAGATTGAGCTGGCTGTCGGCGAGCTTTTCGCGGAACTCCGGTATGGCCTTGATCCGCAAGGCCAACGCGTCGCGGAGCCGATCAAACGTGTAGCCGCCGGGCATCGTCGATGAGTCCACCTCAAGGATGGAACACACATTCGGTAGCTGGGTGGAAGTTTCGATATACAGAAACCCGGCGTCGAGTCCACTGAGCCTTTCCATGCGTTTCGACGCTAACCGTGCCAACAACACACGGGATTTCGGCAGGGTTTCGTCAGCGTTTCGGGCATCCTCGAATCTAAATCCGTGCGCTGTATTTTGGAGCCATTGGGGACTGGGTGTGGGGCGCTGGAGCGCCGCCGGGCTCTACCAGCAGTCATCGGCTGTGCCTTGCCCCAGGGGACCGCCACATTTTTCGGTGATTCCACGGTGGTCAGACATCCAACCCGTAATCGAGGCCCTGGTGTTGGCTGCGGCTGATGTGCTGTTCGATCCACCGCTGCTGCTCAGCCAGCATGTCCTGGGTCTGCTCTTGCCAGTGCCGTAGGCCGCCCGACGCGCCTGCACGGCGTGCGTAGGGCGTTCAAGGAGACTGGCCACCCGGGCGGGGAGGAGGTCCTGGTCGGTGTCGGCGGCGATGTCGTGAGCGGTGTGGGCGCGGTCGTCGTGGTTGGCGATGATGCCGCGCACCAGCGCGGCGGCCTCACCGCGGGTGCCACGGCGCGCGACGTGCACCCCGGGGTTGGATCACGCAAGCCGCAACTTGCACGTCAGGGCCGAAAGCACCAACCCCCTGAGGCGGGTGTCGCCCCGGTATCCACAGGCTGGCGCACCTCGCCACTGGCCCGCCCAATTCCGGACGCCGCGCCCGTCACAACCACACCGCTCATGGCGACAAGCTACCGCCCGCACACGCGGCGACGTGCAAAGATGCTGGAGATATGCGAGTCGACGGGCGGGAAATCACCGTTTCGGGCAACTTGCTGCAACCCCTGACCCGGCGAACCAACGACATCCTGCGACTCGTTCTGGCGGCGGTGTTTCTGGCGGCCGTGATCACGAGCTCGCTGATCACCCGCAACGAGTGGGTTGCCCTCGAAAAGTCCATCTCCGAGATCGTCGGAGTCTTGACGCCCACCCAATCCAATCTGGTGTATCTGGTGTACGGCGTCGCAATTCTGGCGCTGCCGTTCGCGATCCTGATCGGCTTGATCCTCGCGCGGCAGTGGAAGCTGCTCGGGGCGTATGCGGCGGCCGCGTTCATCGCGTTTCTTGCGCTGTCGATCAGCGGCAACGGCATAGCCGCGCCGAAATGGCATCTCGATTTGTCCGATCGGCTCGACACGCTTCTCTCGCAGTTCCTCGACGACCCGCGGTGGATCGCGATGCTCGCCGCCGTGCTCACCGTTTCCGGCCCCTGGCTGCCCGCGCGTTGGCGGCGGTGGTGGTGGGCGCTGCTGCTTGCCTTTGTGCCGATCCACCTCGTCGTCAGCGCGGTGGTACCCGCTCGCTCGCTGCTTGGCCTTGCAGTCGGTTGGTTCGTCGGCGCGCTGGTAGTGCTCGTGGTCGGCACGCCTGCCCTCGAGGTGCCTCTCGACGGCGCCGTTCGCGCCATGGCCCGGCGTGGATTCCCGGTATCGACGCTGACAGTGGTGCAGCCCGCGGGGACAGGGCCGCTGGTTCTTTCGGCTAAGTCTGACGACCCGGAGTCGGTGGCCGTTGTCGAGATGTACGGCCCGAATCAGCGTAGTGGTGGATTTCTGCGCCAGTTCTGGCGTTGGCTGCGGCTGCGCAACAGCGAAACCGCACCGCTGCAGGCCTCCATGCGGCGCGCCGTCGAGCACCGCGCGCTGATGGCCATCGCGATCGGCGACATAGGTGTCGCGAATACCTCGACGATGGCCATGGCCACGCTCGACAGGGGATGGACGTTGTACGCGCACACTCCCCCATCCGGCAACGCGATCAAGGACTGCTCCGGTGATGGCGCCGTCGCTCGAGTGTGGGAATCGCTTTGCACCTTGCACAATCACCAGATCTCCCATGGGGACCTTCGCGCCGAGGAGATCACCGTCGACGACGGCACGGCGCGCTTCGGCGGGTTCGGCAGCGCCGAATACGGTGCCACCGACGAACAACTGCAAGCCGACGTAGCCCAGCTTCTGGTGACGACGACGGCGTTGCACGGCGCCGCCGCCGCGGTCGGTGCGGCGGTGGATGTCTTCGGCAAGGATGCAGTCCTGCTGGCGTCGCGACGACTGACCAAGTCCGCGATGCCATCACGAATCCGCAAGTCGGTGGCCGATGCCGGTGCAGTCATGTCCGCCTCGCGCGACGAAGTGAAGCGGCGAACCGGGGCCGACCAGATCCAGGCCGAGACGATCACCAGGTTCAGTCGCTACCAGGTCATCCAACTGGTGCTGCTCGTCGCGCTGGTCTACGTCGCGTACCCGTTCATCAGCACCGTGCCTGCGTTCTTCTCCGAATTGAGAACGGCGAACTGGTGGTGGGCGCTGCTCGGGCTCGCGGTGTCGGCGTTGACGTATGTCGGTGCTGCAGCGGCATTGTGGGCCTGTGCCGACGGCCTGGTGAGCTTTAAGAATCTCGCCATCATGCAGGTGGCCAACACGTTTGCCGCGACCACCACGCCCGCCGGTGTAGGCGGGTTGGCGCTGTCCACGCGGTTCCTGCAGAAGGGCGGCCTTGGCGCGCTGCGTGCGACCGCGGCCGTCGCATTGCAACAGACGATGCAGGTCATCACCCATGTCGCATTGCTGATCTTCTTCAGTGCCGCCGCGGGAGCCTCGGCGGAGCTGTCTCACTTCGTCCCGTCGGCCACTCTGCTGTACCTGATCGGCGGGCTGTTGCTCGGTCTCGTCGGGGCATTCCTGTTCGTGCCGAAACTGCGGCAGTGGCTGGCGACGGCCGTGCGGCCCGGGCTCAACGAGGTGCTCAGCGAGCTTGCGGAGCTGGCGCGTGAACCCAAGCGCCTGGCTATCATCGTGCTCGGTTGTGCGGCAACGACTCTCGGCATGGCGCTGGCGCTATGGGCCAGCATCGAGGCATTCGGCGGCGACACGTCGTTTGTCACGGTGACCGTCGTGACGATGGTCGGCGGAACCCTCGCGTCGGCGGCTCCCACCCCCGGGGGGGTCGGCGCGGTCGAGGCGGCGTTGATCGGCGGTCTCGCCGCATTCGGCGTCCCCACCGCAATCGCCGTGCCGTCGGTGCTGCTGTACCGCGTGTTGACGTGCTGGCTTCCGGTGTTCATCGGCTGGCCGATCATGCGCTGGCTGACCAGGAAAGACATGATCTAACGACTTCTGGTCGCGCATCACCTCAGGGTTTGGCGAAACCCGCTGCGCTGAGCACCTTTTGACCTGACGCTCCGGTCACCAGGTCGACGAACTTGCGCGCCAACTGCGGATTCTTGGATTCCTTCAGCACGGCGATCGGATAGGTGTTGACAGCGCCCGCGGCTTCGGGCAACGCCACGGAGGCGACCTTGTCGCCCGCTCCGATCGCGTCGGTGACGTAGACCAGTCCGGCGTCGGCCTGGCCGGTGGTCACCTTGTTGAGGACGTCGGAAACCGAGGACTCTTCGCTCACGGGATTCAACTTCACACCGGTGGCCTGTTCGACTTTCTGGGTAGCCGACCCGCACGGCACCTGTGGCGCGCAAACGACCACGTTGAGGCCCGCTTGTGTCAGGTCTTTGAACGAAGCGATCTTCTTCGGGTTGGCTGGCGCGACTGCGATGGTGAGGGTGTTGGACGCGAAGTTCACCGGGTCACCGGCAAGCAGACCGGCCTGCGCGGCCTTGTCCATGTTCTTGGTGTCCGCCGACGCGAACACGTCGGCCGGGGCGCCCTGGGTCAGCTGAGTGACCAGATCCGATGAGCCCGCGAACGAGAATTCCACTGAGGCACCTGGGTTTTCGGTCTTGAACTGCTCACCGATGTCGGTGAAGGCCTTGTCGAGCGAGGCGGCCGCGGCCACGATGATCTTCCCGCCGGCCGATGCCGTGGTCGACGAACTGGCAGGCGCCTGGTTCGACGATCCGCAGCCGCTGATCAGGGCCAGCAACAGCACGCAGAACAACGCCGGCAGACGGAAATTTTTCACGATTGCCCTCCGGGAGTCTCGACGATCACGGTGGTGGCCTTGACGACGGCTACGGCGACGCTGCCCGGCGCGAGCTCCAGCTCGCGGACCGCGTCCGCGCTCATCAACGAGACGACGGTGAAAGGCCCGCACTGCATTTCGACTTGCGCCATCACCTTGTCGGTCACCACCTTTGTGACCAGTCCGGCGAAGCGATTGCGTGCGGAGCTGGCGATGGTGAGCGGATCTTTGGGCGCCGCAGCGGCGTTCGCGCGCGCAAACTCGGCCAGCACGTCACCGGCGATGGCCTTGCGCCCCGATTGGTCTTGGCTCGCCGGCAGACTTCCGTCCTCGATCCAGCGCCGGACACTGTCGTCGCTGACACCCAACAGGTCGGCGGCCTCACGGACCCGGATCAATGCCACCGCGGCATCGTAACCGCAAATGCGGTCTAGTTGCCGCGTTTCATCCGTACTTACGGCTGGTCATGCCTTGGCGAGCTGCTTTTCGGCGTAGAGGCGCGCCCACTCCTTGCGCGGCCTTATCGACACGTCGACGTCGGCCCCCTTGGCTCGCAGCGAACCCACGTTCGCCCGTTGCTTGGGAGTGCGTGCGAACGGATCCCAGCTGAAGAAGCGGCAAGCGTTCTGCCAGGTGATCTTGTCGATGTCGCCGTCGTCGGCGCCTGCCGCTTCGAGTTCGGCGAGGACCTGCTCGGGCGCGTCGGGCCAGAAACAGTCGGAGTGCGGGTAGTCGCACTCCCAGGCGATGATGTCGATGCCGATCTCGTGGCGCAGCCGCAGTGAGGTCTTGTCGGTGACGTAGCAGGCGAGTGAGTGCGCACGGAACACATCGCTGGGAAGCTTGTCGCCGAAGTCGCGGCGCAGCCACTTCTGGTTGGTGTAATGACGGTCGCTGCGATCCAGATAGAACGGGATCCAGCCGATGCCACCCTCGGAGAAGGCGAACTTCAGGTCGGGATATTTGCGCATCGCGGGGCCCCACAGCAGATCCTGTGCGCACATCGCCGAAACCTGAGTGGCGAGGATGATCATGTTGTCGATCGGCGCGTTCGGCGCCATACTGATCGCCCCGAATCCCGTGCCGATGTGCAGGCACATCACCACATTCTCTTCCGACAGGGTCCGGAACACCTGGCCCCAGTACTCATCGTCGTGGTAGCTCGGCAGTTCCTCGAGGTGAGGCAGCTCCGGCATGGTCACCGCGCGGCAGCCCTTGGCGGCGACCCGGCGGATCTCGGCGCACATCGCGTCGGGGTTCCATGTCGGCAGCACGGCGATCGGGATAAAGCGATCGGGATAGGAGCCCGCCCACTCGTCGATGTGCCAATCGTTGTAGGCCGACACCATCACCAGCGTGACCTCCTCACGGTGCATGTTGAGATGCCGCGCGGAGAAGCCGGTGAACGTCGGGAAGCACATCGACGCCAGGATGCCGTTGCGGTCCATGTCACGAACGCGCTCGTGGACGTCATAGACGCCGGGGCGCCGGCAGTTACCTCTACGAGGGCGACGCGCTGATCACCGGCTGGCACTCGCACGAGGTGCATCAGATCGAATACGCGATCGGTGGCGTGGTGGAAGTCGAGACGGCGTCGGCGCACTATCTGTTGCCGCCCCAGCAGGCGGCCTGGATCCCGGCCGACCTTGAGCACCAGGCGACGATGAACCCAGATGTGCGGACGGTGGCGGTGATGTTCGACCGCGGGTTGGTGGCCGACGGCGGTGACCGCGCGCGCATCCTCGCGGTGTCGCCGTTGATCAGGGAGATGATGATCTACGCGTTGCGATGGCCGGTCGACAGGCCGGAGGGCGACGCCGTTTCCGACGCGTTCTTTCGCACACTCGCCAACCTGGTGTCCGAGGCGCTGGATCATGAGGCGCCGCTGAGCCTGCCGACGTCCGACAACCCGATCGTGGCCGCGGCGATGGCATATAGGAAGGAGCACTTGGATTCGGTAACGGCCTCGGAGGTCGGCCGCGCGGGCTCGGTGTCGGAGCGGACATTACGGCGGTTGTTCGCAGAGACGCTCGGGCTGCCATGGCGGAGGTATCTGTTGCACGCGCGAATGCTGCGGGCGATGGCGCTGCTGGCGGCGCCGGGGCAGTCGGTGCAGGAGACTTCGACGGCGGTGGGATTCGACAGCCTCAGCTCGTTTACCCGCGCCTTCACCCAGTTCTGCGGAGAAACGCCGTCCGCATACCGCAAAAAGGTTGGCGGCGCAAGGATCTGAGGCCCTGGTGGCTTCTTAGGGTTGCAGGCTGACGCCCAACGCCCGCCGATTCAGTCTTGCCAGAAGTTCATGACGAGCTTGCGCCGCTGGTCGCGTGAGCCCTTCTCGACGAAGTCGGCGATGCCTTCTCGCTCGAACCGGCGGGGCGGTGCGACTTCGAAGATCATGCTGCTGGCCAGGTCGAGGTCGGCGCCCTTGTCGAGGAAGTATTTCGTAACCTGCAGCGTGGCTGGGTTTTTGGCGAGCATGACCTCGACAAGTGCCTCAACTTCGCGATCGAGCACTTCTGGCTCGCAGAGACGGTTGATGAGGTTATGGCGCTCGGCCACCGCGGCGCTGAACATGGCACCAATGAGGTTCCACTCCTTGGCCTTTCGGCGGCCGGCGAACTTGGCGATCTTCGCGGTACCGCCCCAGCCGGGGGTGATGTCCCAGTTGATCTCCGGCATGCCCCACCGGGAGCGGTTGGTGGCCACCACGAAATCACACAGGGTGAGCTCAAGACCGCCGCCGGTACACACACCGTCCACGGCAGCGATCGTGACGGGCACCAGGTTGTCGATCATCGTCACGGTGTCCTGATACATCCGGACCTGCCAAATGAAATCCTCTGGTGCCCAGTCATTGAACTCCTTGACGTCGTCGCCGGCGCAAAACGTGTCACCGGCCCCGCGCAGGATCACGACGCGACACTCGCGGTCGACGGAGATCTCCTTGACCGCGGCGTTGAGTTCAGCCGACACCTCACGATCGAGTGCGTTGTGGCACTCCGGACGATTCAACGTGATCGTGGTGACCGGCCCCTCTCGACTAACGATCAGCTTGCCGGACGGCGACTGGTGATCAGACATGAAGACTCCTCGACCTGCGGTGGACACGATTGGCCGACCGTATCGACTATGGTCTTGTTATGCAAGTGTCTTGTTTGGAAAGACCATCTATTATCGGTCGGACCATGAGCAGCGATCGAGAGGATCAGGCGCTCGCCGTTGACCTTGACTCGATCTACCGCACGGGCGAGGTCGTGGGAGACGCGTGGTCGTGGTTGGTCATGCGGGAATCGGTGCTGTATGACGTTCGTCGGTTCTCGCAGTTCCAGGCCCGTCTGGGTGTGGCCCGCTCTACCCTCGCTGCGCGCCTGCGGCAACTCACTTCGGGCGGCCTGCTGGCCGAGCACCCCCTAGCGTCCTGGCCCGAGTACCAGCCCACCGAAAGTGGCCGCGATTTCTTCGCCTGCCTGATGGTGGCGATGCGCTGGGGCGACCGGTGGTACTTCGAACAGCGCTCGCGTCCGACCGCGGTGATACACGACGGCTGCGGGCAACCGCTCGAGGCGGTACTGCGTTGCGACAAGTGCCACGAGGTGATTTCGGCTCGCGACGTCACTGCCCGAAGGCCAGGCCCCTTCACCGCATCGCCGCGGCTGGGGCAACGCCGGCGCACACCCGATCTGTCGCTGCTGGAACGGAACCGGACGTGTTCGCTCGCTCGAACCCTGGGCGTCATGGGTGACCACTGGAGCAGCCTGCTCATTCGAGAAGCCTTCTTCGGGACCCGCCGATTCGACGACTTTCAACGAAACCTCGCAATCGCGCCCAACATTCTCTCGGGTCGACTGCGACGCCTCGTCGAGCAAGGAATCCTCGTCGCAGCGCCCTACGCCGACTGGCCGGTCCGCCACGAATACCGGCTCACCGAACGAGGACTCGACCTTTACCCCCTGCCATTGGCCATGCTCACCTGGGGCCAACGCTGGCTCGACAGCAACGAGTCAGACATCCACCTGACCCACACCACCTGTGGCAACGAGCTCAAACCGGTGCTCAGCTGCGATCGCTGCGCCGCACCCATTGCGCGCCAGGACATTCGTCTCGATTAGCGGCACCGATGCGGGTGTTCTGGAGCCGGTTCGCGCTGAAGCAATTGCGGTCATTGGCGGAGCGCAATGGATTTCCAGTCCGGAAAGCGTGACTCGAAGTGCAAAGATGATCAGCTATGACGCGCTGGCATCCGCTCGAACCTGCTGACGACGAGTTCTTCGCTTCTGCTCCGCATGTCCTCCGCTACCAAAAGCGGTTCGCCGCAACGCCCGAGCAGGTCTGGGAATCGCTCACATCGGACATCTCGATCGCGGCGTGGAGTCCCGCGATCAAAGAAGTGAACTGGACCTCGCCGCGTCCGTTCGGCGTCGGCACCACCCGCGAGGTCGTCGCCCCCGGCGGATCAATCATGCGAGAGCGCTACTTCCGATGGGATGAGGGCCGCAGTCACGCGTTCTTCGTCTACGAGTCCGCTCTGCCGATCTTCAAGCGCTTCGCCGAGGACTACGTCGTCGAGCCCGACGGAGCAGAAACATTGTTCACGTGGACGGTGGCGATCGAACCGAAGAACGCTTTCAGGCTCCCGCTCAAGGTGCTGACGCCCGCACTCAAGGCGGGCTTTGGGCAGATACCCAGCGGCGGCCAGAAGTACTTCGCCAAACACGCATGAGTTCACAGAAGCCTTGGGAGCGTGCCGGGCGCAGCGTCGGGAATCGACGAACCGGAACGATTATTCGGGTCGGACCACAACCAAACGGGGTTGTAGGCGCTGCGGCGTGATCTCGGCGTGCGCAGTGAGGTCGTCGATCAGCACTGCGGCGTAGTCGACCAAACCTGCCACGTCGATAGCGTACGGCGCCGGCTTGTCGTCGTGGGCAAGGCCGGCCGACGCGCGGCGAAGCACCGTAATCGCGCCCTTGACGTTGCCACGCTGGACGTGGGTGATCCCGACCATGAGCTGAGCCAGGGCTTGCCACAGTTTCATCTCGTCGTCCGGGCCGTTCTTCCATGCGGCCTCTAGCACTTCGTGCGCATTGAACGCGAAGCCCCGGTCCAGCAGATCCTGCGCATAGCCGAGGGTTTCGGCCGGCGGCAACTCGAGATCGTCCGGGATGCGCGGAATGCCTTCACTGCCTCGCGGAAGCGGTCGACCCAGAGCGTCGCGGGGACGAGTGCTTCGGGGCCTGCCGGATTCGTCGCGATCACGCTCAGCCACGTGTCCATCATTGCTCACATGCGGCGACCGGGTAGACAGGTCGGCTAGCGACACGGGTCTGCCGGAGCCATGGCTGATTCGTGCTACACAGGCTGCCATGAGCGCACTTGCCGATCAGACCCGTTGGATGGATGCGATCGATCAGGCGGCGCTCGTCGCCTCGGGCGAGGTGTCGCCCAGCGAGCTGCTAGAAGCTGCGATCGAGCGGATCGAACGCATCGATGCGGCCCTCAACGCGGTCGTGATCCGCTGGTTCGACCACGCCAGGGAGACCGCCGCAAGCGCTGATCTTCCCAACGGCCCGTTCCGGGGCGTGCCGTTCCTGATCAAGGATCTCTTCACGACCTACGCAGGGCAGCCGATCAGCAACGGCAACGTCGCGTTCAAAGAGGCGCACGTCATCTCCGATGCCGACACGACACTTGTCAGCCGCCACCGCGCGGCCGGGCTCGTGATCGCAGGCCGCACGAACAGCCCCGAGCTCGGCAGCGTGCCAACCACCGAGCCCGTCGCGTGGGGCGCGACCCACAACCCGTGGGACACGACACGCACGCCCGGTGGATCAAGCGGCGGGGCGGCCGCCGCGGTCGCGTCGGGGATGGTGCCGTTCGCCCACGCCAGTGACGGCGGCGGATCGATCCGCATCCCTGCGTCGTGTTGCGGCCTCGTCGGGCTCAAGCCGAGCCAGGGTCGCATCACGCTCGGCCCGGTCCGCGACGAGAGCGGCCTGTCTGTCGAGCACTGTGTCAGCCGCACCGTTCGTGACACGGCCGCATTGCTCGACGCGACACGCGGCCCCGGCATCGGCGACACCGTGATGGCGCAACCGCCCGCACGTCCGTACGTCGAGGAGCTCGGCGCGGACCCGGGACGGCTGCGAATCGGCATCCTTGACCACCACCCGCAGGGCGGCCGGGTCGACGCCGAAGTGACCCATGCGGCGCAGGCCGTTGGTCAGCTGCTCGAATCGTTGGGGCACCACGTCGAGGCGGCGTGGCCGAAGGCGTTGGAGGACGCGGCGTTTGGCTCCAAGTTCGGCGCATTGTGGAGCACCAATATGGGACTCTCGCAGCGCCGCTTCGAGGAACAGCTCGGCCGCCCGTTGGCGGATCGAGAGTTCGAGCCGATGAACCGGGTCCAGGCCGACTTCGCGAAGCACTTCACCGCCGTCGACTATGGGCTCGCGCTCTCGGCCGTCGCCGCGTACCGCCGGGCGCTGCAGTCGTGGTGGCACGACGGCTGGGATCTGCTGCTCACGCCGACGCTTGGCGAGCTGCCGATCAAGCTCGGCACGATCGTCAACGATCCCGATCACCCGATGGCTCCGATGCGTCGCGCCGGCGATTTCGTGCCGTTCACTCCGCCGTTCAACACCAGCGGCCAACCAGCCATCAGCCTCCCGCTGGAGTGGACAGCCGAGGGCTTGCCGGTCGGCGTGCAGCTCGTCGCCGCCTACGGTCGCGAAGATGTCCTGATCCGCATTGCGAGTCAGCTCGAGCGGGCGAAGCCCTGGGCCCAGCGCACGCCCGAGATCTGATCGCCGGCAGCGATCGCGAGCGAAAACTGGAAGTGCGGGCGGTGGGACTCGAACCCACACGTTCTTTCGAACACGGGCACCTAAGGCCCGCGCGTCAGCCAGTTGCGCCACGCCCGCGGTGCGCCGATCGTACCGCCACTGGAACCCACGAATCTGTCGGAGGTCCCTTCTACCGTGGGACGTAACGCGGTAGAAGGGGCGCAAAGATGCGGTCTGCGGAGGAGTTCAACAATGTGAAGCGTCTCGTTGCGGCGGGCATGAATGACTGTGCCATCGCTCGACTAACGGGCATACCACGCAGGACGGTCCGGGATTTGCGGTGCAGACCTGGTATTCGACCGCGCAACGTAATTGGGTTATCAGATTGCGGCATCGAACACGATCGTGCGTCGCTTGCGGCAGCACCGTACTGCTACCTCTTAGGCCTATACCTCGGCGATGGCTGCATCTCCCGCCACCAACGAGTCTTTAGTCTCAGGATCAGCCTGGATACGAAATATCCCGCGATTATCGAACGCTGTCGTCAGGCGATTGATATTTTGATGCCCACGCAACGCGCGGGGGTGCTGCGTCGATCTGACGGTTGCTCTGATGTCTGGCTGTGTTCGAAACACTGGCCGTGTCTGTTTCCCCAGCATGGTCCGGGCAAGAAACATCTACGGCCGATCCGACTCGAGCCGTGGCAGCAGGCACTCGTCGACCAGGCCACCGAGGAGTTCATCCTCGGCCTCATTCACAGCGACGGCTGTCGCGTCGTCGCGAACGACCGCGGTGTCATGAGCATCCGCTACCACTTCACGAACATGTCCGAAGACATCCTCGGCCTATTCACTGCCGCACTCGGCGCCCTCGACATCCCATGGACGCGGTCGAGCAAGAAAGTCGTCTCCATTTACCGCAAGGCAGCGACGGCGCGTCTGGACGAGTTCGTCGGGCCGAAGGACCGCGCGGTACCGTTGAATGGTGTCCACTACGCGGCGTAGGAGACCGGCGCTGATCGCGTTGGTCATCGTCGCCGCCGCAGGCTGCCTGCTCCTGGCCTGGTGGCAGTGGACCCGCTTCGAGTCAGTCTCGGGCACCTTCCAGAACCTCGGCTACGCCCTGCAATGGCCGCTGTTCGCCGGGTTCTGCGTCTACGCGTACTACAAGTTCGTCCGCTACGAAGAAGCGCCGCCCCAGCCGCGAAGCCATGACACCGTTACCGAGATACCTTCCGGTTTGCTGCCCGAAAGGCCCAAGACCGCAACACCTTCCGATGACGATCCAGTGCTGCGGGAATACAACGCCTATCTTGCCGAACTCGCCGACAGAGACAAGGAACACAAGAGACCATGACGGAAGCCCCAACACCGACCACACCCGTCGAAACCATCCGCAAGAGCCTGTTGGGCTACCGCGTCATGGCGTGGACGACCGGCATCTGGCTGATTGCGTTGTGCTACGAGATCGTGGTCCGTTACGTGGTCAAAGTCGACAACCCACCCACCTGGATCGGTGTTGTGCACGGCTGGGTGTACTTCGTCTACCTGATCGGCACGGCCAACCTCGCCGTCAAGGTGCGCTGGCCCATCGGCAAGACCATCGGCGTGCTGCTGGCCGGCACCATCCCGCTCCTCGGCATCATCGTCGAGCACTTCCAGACGAACGACATCAAGCAGCGATTCGGCCTCTAGGCCGCCGTTACCAATAGCGAGACTGAAACGTGATATCGCAGGCGGTATCACGTTTTGGAACCCTCGCATGGTCTCGAAACGAAGCCCCACCGTCAGTTCGCCAGCTCGCGCAGCGCCGGCAGCAGCGCCGCCAGCGCCCGGCCCCGGTGCGACTCCGCGTCCTTTTCTTCCGGCGTCAACTCCGCTGCCGTCCGCGCAGAGCCGGAAGGCAGGAACACCGGGTCGTAGCCGAAGCCGCCGTCGCCCCGCGGTTCGCGAACGATCCTGCCCGGCCAGGTCCCCCGCACTACTGTTTCTTTGCGGGCGTCGCCCGCCCTGTACACCAACGCGCACGCCGACACGAACGCCGCGCCCCGCCGTTCCTCGGGCACGTCACCCATCTGCGCCAGCAGCAGCGCGGTGTTTCCCAAATCGTCGCCATGTCGGCCCGACCACCGCGCCGACAGCACCCCCGGCATGCCGTTCAATGCGTCGACTTCCAGCCCCGAATCGTCGGCCACCGACGCCAACCCCGTCGCCATGAACGCGTCGCGCGCCTTGGCCAACGCATTCTCCTCGAAGGTCGCGCCGGACTCCGGGGCCTCGTCAAACCGCGCGACCTGGTCCAACGACAACAGCGTCAACTCCACCCCGGCACCATCGAGCACCCGGCGCAACTCGGCCAGCTTCTTGCGGTTGCGGCTGGCCACCAGCAGCTCGGTCAGCTTCCGAACGCCTTC
>JAOPVX010000301.1 GCA_025965975.1 Mycobacterium sp.
TCGAGGGCCACGCTTCAGGCCGAGCGGCCGGGTGAACTGCTGACAAGAGCTGACGGGATGAGAGCCATCTACAGCAGATCAGCCGGTCGAGGGCTAGATAACCAACGGGCACGAGTTCGGCCCCGGCCGGGCGCTCGTGGGTTATCAGGCTTGCCTCGGGCACGGCGGCGGCCACACAACCTGGACATGCCGCACATGCGACCAGACCGTGTACGGACCACCCCTCAACACCCACTGCGCATGCCTCGACGGGCCAGCGACCGTGCGGATCTCCAACACCACCTGTTAGGTCCCCGAGCGGCGACCGCGAATAGCGCCCGCGACAACTCGACGATCGCAATCGCCCGCGCGCAGTCTTGTCCAGGCATATTCTGATGTGATCTAGATCACTCGCCCGACACCTGAGGAGGCGGGACGATGGTCGCGACCACGACGCACTTCACGAAGCAAAAGGCGCCCTGCGGGCGAACGGCAGATGGCGATCACCATGTCGAAGGCGATGACGACGGCTTCGCCTACGACGACTTCAAATACGCCTGCGGCTGCCACGAGATCCGGCATGTGTACCACGACGGAACCACTCGCTTTCGGACGATACGACATGACGGCAAAGTGCTGAAGGACGAGCGCAGCGGCGAACACGAGACGTTCGAGGCGTGAGCGTCGGCGATGACCGCTAGACACAACATCGTCGTGATCGGCGGCGGCGGTGCGGGCCTGCGCGCCGCAATAGCGATCGCTGAGACGAATCCGCACCTGAGCGTGGCGATCGTCTCGAAGGTGTACCCGATGCGCAGCCACACCGTGTCGGCAGAGGGCGGCGCCGCAGCTGTTGCGGGTGACGATGACAGTCTCGACGACCACGCATACGACACCGTCTCCGGCAGCGACTGGCTGTGCGACCAAGACGCGGTCGAGGCGTTCGTGGCCGAGGCGCCGCGGGAGTTGTTGCAACTAGAGCATTGGGGCTGTCCGTGGAGCCGTAAACCGGACGGGCACATTGCCGTTCGCCCATTCGGCGGGATGAAGAAGCTGCGCACGTGGTTTGCCGCCGACAAGACCGGATTCCACATGCTGCACACACTGTTCCAGCGTGTGCTCGCCTATCCGGACATCGTGCGTTACGACGAGTGGTTCGCGACCACCTTGCTTGTCGACGACGGCAGGGTCCGCGGCGTCGTCGCGATCGAGCTGGCGACCGGGCGCATCGAGACGATCCTCGCCGACGCAGTGATCATCTGTACCGGCGGATGTGGGCGCGTGTTTCCGTTCACCACCAACGCGAACATCAAGACCGGCGACGGAATGGCGCTCGCGTTCAGGGCGGGCGTTCCGCTGAAGGACATGGAGTTCGTCCAGTACCACCCCACCGGGCTGCCGTTCACCGGAATCTTGATCACCGAGGCCGCGCGAGCGGAGGGCGGCTGGTTGCTGAACAAAGACGGCTACCGCTATCTGCAGGACTACGACCTCGGCAAACCCACGCCCGAACCGAAGCTGCGCAGTATGGAGCTCGGGCCGCGGGACCGGCTCTCTCAGGCGTTCGTGCACGAGCAGGAGAAGGGAAGGACGGTCGACACCCCGTACGGACACGTCGTCTACCTCGACCTGCGGCACCTTGGCGCCGACTTGATCGACACAAAGCTGCCGTTCGTGCGTGAGCTGTGTCGCAACTACCAGCACATCGACCCGGTTACCGAGCTGGTCCCCGTGCGACCGGTGGTGCACTACATGATGGGTGGCGTTCACACGGATATCCATGGCGCCACAACGCTTCCCGGGCTATACGCTGCAGGCGAAACAGCGTGTGTCAGCATCAATGGCGCCAACCGGTTGGGCTCGAACTCGCTGCCGGAACTGCTGGTGTTCGGAGCCCGAGCGGGCTGCGCGGCAGCGGAGTACGCAACCACGGTCCGCGGCGCCTCGCCCGCAGTGCAGGCTCAGGCACGCACCGAGACGGTGCGGCTGGAACGCGAGCTCACTCGCCATGCCGAGGGGGGCGACCGAATCGCCGACATTCGGGCGGACATGCAGGCCACGCTGGAGACCGCCGCCGGGATCTACCGTGACGGACCCACACTGACGAAGGCGGTCGACCAGGTCCGGGTGCTGCAGGAACGCTTCGCGAAGGTCGGGATCGACGATCACAGCCACACCTTCAATACGGAGCTGACCGCGATGCTCGAGTTGTCGGGGATGCTCGACATCGCGCAGACGATCATCGAATCCGCTTTGTGCCGAGAAGAATCCCGCGGTGCGCACCAACGAACCGACTTCCCCAAGCGCGACGACGAGCATTTCCTGGCGCACACATTGATTCATCGAGAATCCGACGGCACAGCGCGGGTCGACTATCTGCCGGTCACGATCACGCGCTGGCCTCCGGGCGAACGCGTGTACGGGAGGTAACGATGGCGGACCGAATCGTCATGGAAGTCACAAGGTATCGGCCGGAGATCGAATCCGAGCCGGTCCTGCAGGCCTATGAAGTTCCCCTGACCCGTGAATGGGCGATCCTAGACGGCCTGAACTACATCAAGGATCAACTCGACGGAACGCTGACCTTCCGATGGTCATGCCGGATGGGCATATGCGGCAGCTGCGGTATGACGATCAACGGCGACCCGAAATTGGCGTGCGCGACTTTCCTAGCTGATTACCTACCCGGGCCGGTACGAGTGGAGCCGATGCGAAACTTCCCGGTGATCCGCGATCTCGTCGTCGACATCAGCGACTTCATGGCCAAACTGCCGAGCGTCAAGCCCTGGATCATCCGTGACGACGAGTTGTCCATTGAGGATGGCGAATACTTGCAAACCCCAGCCGAACTCGACGAGTACAAGAAGTTCAGCATGTGCATCAACTGCATGCTGTGCTACTCGGCATGCCCGGTGTACGCGCTGGACCCGGACTTCCTCGGTCCAGCCGCGATCGCCCTGGGTCAGCGTTACAACCTGGACTCGCGCGACGAAGGCGCGGCGGATCGGAGGGACGTACTTGCCGCGGCCGACGGCGCTTGGGCGTGCACCCTGGTGGGCGAATGCTCAACGGCTTGTCCGAAGGGAGTCGATCCGGCAGGGGCGATACAGCGCTACAAGCTCACCGCCGCAACGTATTCGGTGAAGAGGTTGCTTTTCCCGAGGAGCACACGATGACATCGCCGGTTCGCGCGTTCCGTCAGCCGGTCGACAGGTATTGGTGGGCGAAGCGGCGGTCTTACCTGCTGTTCATGCTTCGCGAAATCAGTTGCGTGTTCGTTGCCTGGTCAGTTGTGTATCTGTTGCTGCTGGTGCATGCGATCGGCGCCGGACGGGAGCCATACGTTCGATTCCTGGACTGGAGTACCAATCCTGTCGTGGTAGCGGTGAACGTCGTCGCACTGATTTTCCTTCTGCTGCACGCTGTTACTTGGTTCGGTTTGGCGCCGCGGGCGATTGTGCCCCACATTCGGGGACGCCGTGTCCCTGCTCGCGCGGTTCTGGCGGGGCACTACGCGGCATGGTTCGTCGTCTCGGCGGTGGTTGCGTGGGTAGTCCTGTGATGAGCACACGCGCGCCGCATCGAAGGTCAGCCGAGCCGTTCCTGTGGCTGCTGTTCAGCGCCGGGGGCATGGTGGCCGCACTCGTTCTGCCCGTCCTGCTGTTCCTGTTCGGAGTGGCGTTTCCCCTAGGGTTGCTCGACGCACCGAACCATGCGCACCTACTGGCAGTCGTGCGGAATCCGCTGACCAAACTTGTGCTGCTCGGCGTGTGTGTGCTCGCCCTGTTCCACTTTGCGCACCGCATCCGGTTCACGATCGAGCACGGGCTGCAACTGGGCCGGTTCGACCGTGTGATCGCTCTGTGCTGCTACGGCACAGCAGTACTGATATCCGCGGCCGCGGTTTGGGTATTGCTCACCGCCTGAGGGCGCGGGCGATGCGGCTTCTTTAGCCACCAGCATTTACGCAGCTCAAGCGATATTTCTCTGGTCGGGCTGACAGGATTTGAACCTGCGACCACTTGACCCCCAGTCGGACGGGAGCCGAATTCGATTGTCTTGCAATGACTCACGTGGGACGAGGACAACAACAACCTGTCATTGGGCATCGACAACCAAGGCAACCACGTCCCCATGATTGTCATTCCGTCACCGGGGGCTGTGGCCTCCGGGATGCGCGGGGGCCCATTCGTTGCCGACAACTACTACAACCACTACAGCCTGCAGCGCACCATCGAAGACGCCCTCGGACTTCCCCCACTCACCGACAACGACGAATACGCCCAACCCATGAACCAATTCTGGACACGGTAGGCCCGCACCAGCGTCCGGTCACCTCGTTTTCTGAGTCTCGACTACTGGCGGGCGTTGTGTGCCGACGCGAGGGCGCGCGATCCAGCTTCATGACGCCTCGCCCGGTTCGGTATCGAGCACCTCGCGGTGACAGAGCAGCATGTAGGCGAAGTAGACGCCGCCGGCGAGGATGAGGCCCAGGACGATCAGGGTGGGAATGGTGGCGTCCCCCTGGGGTGACGAGCACGAACGGCACGAACGCCTCCCAGATCAGCGCGGCGATGGCGACTGGCATTTCGAAGCGCCCAAGACTGAACCCGCCTTCCTGCGCCTCGAAGATTCCCAGCTACCTCATTCGCAGTGTCTGGCGTCCCGACCAGCCGGGTAAAGGGCGTCTTCGACGTCACTACGTGATGGGTTCGCCACCCTTGATGACACATCCGATCGTCAGCGCAGGATCGCCGAGTATGAGGAAGCGTTGGGAGTTCCGCTGTTTCGCTCCCGTGAGCTGACGACAGTTGCGACGACAACGATGACGACAGTCGGGCTCCCCGACACCTCCACCTACGCGACAGTTGAACTCGCGTCGTGCCTGGTCATGCCATCCGCCCGTGCCTACGGATCAGAAGGCGAGGGGTTCGAATCCTTTCGGGCGCGCATAGGTCAGAGGCGCTTTCCGGGACGGGAGGCGGCGCGCCTCCGCGGCCCGCTAGCGGATCCCTATCTGACACACCCGGCATGGCGAGTCCAGAGCGCGTCCGCGAGTCCGGGCTTCACCAAACAGCGTTGATAGAACACCGACAGATACGCGCCAGGGATGGATCGGGCGTTGCGGATCCTGCAGGCCATCGCCAACGAGTGTGCCGCGCCGGAGTGGACACTTGAACCCGAGCCGACCGATGACCGCCGGTTCCGTATCAGCACCAGCGAGCGCCACTTCGAACTCACCCTGACCGAGGAACTGGTCGATCGGGAGGTTCCTCGCCTCGCTTCTCGAACGACTGGATTCTTTTCCTGAGCCATCAGACCGCCGGCCCTACTGGTCCGAACGGCAAGAAAGCGCGTCGGGCCGGCAAGTCCTGACCCTTGCCTCCGTTGCCCGCGGCTTCGTCCAGATCGTCTCTTCCCTCGATGACCGCGGCTACTTCGACGAATCCTTTGGAAAGGACTGCGTCGACGATCCGTCACTCATCAACCCAAACGCGCTGATTGAGACGCGGATCGGCGAGCCGGATCTCTGGCCGCTCCGGGCAACGCGCCTGGCCGAGAACCGTAACGTCTTCTACGACGTCGTCGAGGTCCTGCATGACCTTGTTGCATGCCCACGATATGGGCATATCCACAGTTACGCGGGGTGCGGCTGGCACTATAGCGAATTCTCGACGCAATCCGGCCGACGTCGTCGTTCATCGCCATCGCCGCGCCGCTGTTCGGATTAAGCTCAGGTCGGGTGGCCATGGTGCCGCCATGGCGCCGTTGCAGTGCGAGGCGAGCGATGGCCGACAGCGACCCTCTGCCAACGCAGGGAGATGTGCACGCCGGGATCCCGGCGGAGCTGGTGGCTGCCGGTTTCGAGCATCCCGACGAGATCGGGCGCGGCGGGTTCGGGGTGGTGTATCGCTGTCGCCAGCGCATCCTGGATCGCACCGTTGCGGTGAAAGTGCTGACCGCGGATCTCGAGCCGGACAACCTCGAGCGGTTCGTCCGTGAGCAGATTGCGATGGGCAAACTGTCCGGGCATCCGCACATCGTCAGCATCTTCCAGGTCGGTACCACCGCCACCGGGCGGCCCTACATCGTGATGCAGTACCACCCGCACGGCTCGATGGAGGCCAAGATCCACGACGCCGGGCCGATCGGTTGGCGCGGCGCGACGAGTATCGGCGTGAAGCTCGCCGGCGCGCTGGAAACCGCGCACCGGCGCGGCACCCTGCACCGTGACGTCAAACCAGCGAACATCCTGCTCACCGAGTACGGCGAACCGCAGCTGACGGATTTCGGGATCGCCAGGATCACCGGCGGGTTCGAGACGGCAGACGGCGCGATCATGGGTTCGCCGGCGTACACGGCCCCGGAGGTGTTGCTCGGCGAGCCGTCCGACGTGACCTCGGATGTGTACAGCCTGGCGTCGACGCTGTTCTGCGCGGGCACGGGGCACGCGGTGTTCGAGCGCCGCAAAGGCGAGCAGATGGTGGCCCAGTTCCTGCGGATCACCAAGCATCCGATGCCGGACGTGCGGGATTCGGATCTGCCTGCAGACGTGTACGCGGTGCTCGAGCAGGCGATGTCGCGGGATCCGGAGGCGAGGCCTGCAACCGCGGTGGAGTTCGGGGAGCGGCTGCGCGAGGTGCAGCGACGACACGGCATGCCGGTCGACGACATGCCCGTACCCATCCCAGCGCCAACGCGGAGCAGCCCAACGCGGTCGATGGGCACGCCCTCGAGCGGGTATCGGGCGCGGACGTTGACGCCCGCGCCGGCGACCCGGTTTCACCCGCCAGTGTCGACGAAGGCGTTGGTGCACCGCGCTCGGCTGGTCGAAATTCTGCGCGAAGGACAGAGCAAGAAGCTCACGGTCATTCACGGCCCAACCGGCTTCGGCAAGAGCACACTGGCCGCCCAGTGGGCCAAGCTGCTGAGCAACGAGGGTGTCGCGGTGGCATGGTTCACCGTCGATCACGACGACAACAACGTGGTCTGGTTCTTGTCGCATCTGATCGAGGCCATCCGTGCGGTGACACCGGCACTGGCCACCCAACTCGGTGACGTGCTGGAGGAGCACGGCGACGAGGCCGACCGTTACGTGCTGACCTCGCTGATCAACGAGATCCATCAGAGCGGCACCCGGATGACGGTGGTGATCGACGACTGGCATCGGGTAACCGACCCGGCGACCATCGGTGCGCTGCGCTTCCTGCTTGACAACCTCTGTCCCGGGCTGACCGTGGTGGTGACGGGCCGCAACCAGAGCGGCCTGCCGATGAGCTGGATGCGGATGCAGGACGAACTGCTCGAAATCGATTCCACCGCATTGCGTTTCGACATGGCCGAATCGGAGAACTTTCTAGTCGAGCTGAGCGGGCTGGACCTCGACTACAGCGACGTCGAGGAGCTCACCGTCAAGACCGACGGCTGGATCGCCGCGCTGCAGCTGGCATCGCTGTCGTTGCGCGAGTGTGAGGACCCGGCGCGATTGATCGGCACGATGACCGGCCGCCACCACGCGATCAGTGAGTTCCTCGCCGACAATGTGCTCGACACCCTGGAACCGTCGATGCTCGACTTCCTGCTGGCCACGTCGATCACCGAGCGGATATGCGGTGACCTCGCGTCGGCGCTCGCTGGCGTGCCGGGCGGGCAGCAGATGCTCGAACGGGTCGAGGAACGCGACCTGTTCCTGCGCCGGATCGACGAGCAATGGTTCCGCTATCACCAGCTGTTCCTCGAGTTCCTGCGGCACCGACTCGCACGTGAGGTGCCCGAGCGGGTCGCCGAGCTGCACCGCATCGCGTCAAGGTGGTTCGCAGAGCATCGATTGGTCAGCGAAGCGGTCGATCACGCGCTGGCCGCCGGTGATGAAAAGCGGGCGATGGAGATCGTTGAGAAGGACGGCATCTCCCTGGTGGCGAACTCCCAAATGGGGACACTGATCGCACTGGTGGGCAAGCTCCCGGCGGCCGCCGTACCGTCGCGCCCCCGCCTGCAGCTCGCGCTGGCCTGGGCCAACATCGTGCTGCACCGGATCCCTGCCGCCGAGCAGGCACTGGCACTGGTGGATTCCACCCTGGAGACCTCCGGCCTCAGCTCCGACGAGACCGCCAACGTGCGCGCGGACGCCGGCGTGGTACGCGGTGTGGTGGCCCTGCGGTCCGACCGACTGGCGGGCATCGACGAGCACATCGCGCCGTGCCTGGCGCGACGGGACCGCATGCGCCCATTCGCCGTCGCTTCGGCCGCCAACGTGGCGACGTTCGCGGCCGCGTACCGCTACGACCTCGACGAGGTCAATCGGGTTCAGGCTTGGGCGGCGCCCTTCTACGAGCGCAGCGGAGATGCGTTCAGCGTGGTGAACGGACTGTGCTTCACCGGGTTAGCGCACCACTTGATGCTCGATAACGCGGCCGCGGAAAACTACTTCCGCAGGGCGCTCAAGATCGCCAAGCGATCGGGCGGCAGCCATTCCTACACCGCCCGGCTGGCGAGCTCTTTACTTGGCGAATTGCTTTACGAGCGAGGCGATCTCGACGAGGCCGAGCGGCTTGTCGACGAGGGCTACAAGCTCGGGCCCGAGGGCGGCTCCGTCGACTTCAAGATCGCCAGATACGTGATCAGCGCCAGGATCAAGGCGCTGCAGGGTGACCGGCGCGCGGCCGCTCAACGACTGAACGAGGCTACCCGGGTCGCACGGGCGCTGTCACTGAACCGACTACGGGCGTTGGCGGAGCACGAACGAATCCGCCTCGGGCTTCCGCCGCATCCGGAATTCGGTGCGATGCCTACGACGTCGTACCAGGCGCGCCGCCAGCCGGTGGACGCGATGGACGAGATCGCCGTGCAATTCGAGGAGGCCTCGGCAATCCGGACGCTGATCACCGAAGACGATCCAGCGAGGAGGGAACTTGCCTGCCGGTGGGCGCAGGAGTGGGTCGATCGGCTAGCCGCGGAGAACCGCCCCCAGGCGTTGTTGCGGGCTCGGCGGCTGTTGGGCGCGTGTCTCGCTGCCGCCGGACGAGCAGACGCCGCGAAGACGACGCTCGCGGCCGTCGCGGCGCAATGCGCGCAGTTGCGAATGTTGCGTTACCTCGTCGACGGTGGTCCACACGTGGTCGCCACCCTCTCGGCACTACGCGCCGACCAGCGGGCCGGGCGATGGCGCTCGGAATGGCCCGAAGTGCCCGCCGATTTCCTCGATCAAACGCTCAATGCCGAAGTTGTGCAGCGGGTTTGACCGATGCCGGCTCGACCCGGACCGGCACGCCCGTCAACCGGGCCATGCCGGCCGGCCGTTCCAGGTCGTCGGGCGCGCTGGACATCAGCCGGTTCACGTTCGCCCCGCCTGCGGTGTTCGCCAGCCGCCGCTGCCCTTGTGGCCCCAGCCGTGCGGGACGGCGATCACACCGGCAACGATGTCCTTGGTAGCCGTCACCGGCAACTCGATCGCGCCGTGTGGTGAGTTGACCCGCACCAGGTCGCCATCGGCGATGTGCAGCTCCGCCGCGTCGTCCACATACATCAGGGCGTGCTGGCGCGTCGAGAGCCTGGACCGTGGGACCCGTACATTGTGTACTCGAACTCGGAGAAGCTGGTATAAGGCAACGCCTAGGTGAGCTCGACATTGAGCAACTTCGTAACATGATTGCGGAACACGGTATGGACACTGATCGGCTCGCTATGAAGTGGCGCGACCCAGAGAGAGTGGTCGCTCGCATAGTTGACCGTGTAATCGAGCGGGCAACCAAGGGCGATGCCTTACGCCGTGCCTAGTTCACCCCCATTTCGCCCCTCGGCCCCTTGATCGTCGAGACGATCGCCGCGGTGTCAGTCGTAGCACCATCAGCGTGGGCGGATGGGCGCAGGCGCGTGCCCACATTTTGCCCACACTTCTCCGTCACCGCACATGCAATCCTTGCTCGGGCTTAGCCGCTTGTGGAACAACGTCGCCATGTTAAGCGCGTCGAGCGCCCTGTCTGGTCCCGCTGCTTAGCCGTTAGCTCCGACCTGAGTTCACGGTTGTGAACCACCGTCTCGTCACATTCGTTGATCACCGCGTCGTAGCGCTGCCAGGTCGCCTCGGTGTCCTTATCCCGGAACGAGCGGATCACCCGTCAATAGTAACGCACGACGTTATTAACGCCAAGCGTTATCAACCTGGGCGCGGCACCAAAAATAGTGCATGGAGTAGTCGGTGGCGGGAATTACAGTAGTGGAACACCGTCATCAGGCGGGGACCGCATGACCCACACACACTCCCCCAGCCCATCTGAGGCCACTCCCTTCACCGGGCGACCCGTCAACGGCAGTCTGCTTCTCAAGGTTTCCGAAGAAGCTGCGGCCCTGCGTATCTCGCGCTCATCGCTTTATCGGCTCTTCGAGTCGGGTGAGCTCGCTTGGGTCCAGACAGGCGCCTCGCTTCGGGTCACCTCGACGGAGATTCACCGCTTCATCGCCGCGCACACCGAAGCAGCGTCATAAGGTCCACCGCACATGGCTGAGCGCCGCCGACTGCCGCCGCAGATCAGACGCGTCGAGCTGACTCGGCGCGCCGGCACCAAGCCTGTCGTGCGCTATCAGCTGACGGTTGATACCGGCACCGTCGACGGCAAGCGAAAACAGCTGCGCCGTCGCTACGGAACAGAAAAGGAAGCGCGCGCAGCGCTGGCGGAAATCCAGGGGCAAGTCCAGCCCGGCGGGACCATGAGTACTCCTCGCCGACGCGCCCGGCGTCGCGCCAAAGGCCTGCCGAATTGGCGAATCGTCCGCTATGCAGACGATTTCGTCGTGCTCGTGCACGGCACCGGTGACGACGTCGAAACCTTGCGCGAAGAGGTCGCCGATGTGCTGGCACCCCTGGGTTTGCGGCTTTCCGAGGCCAAGACCCGGATCCTGCACATGAGCGACGGGTTCGACTTCCTTGGGTTCCGCATCCAGTGGCGCCGCAAGCGAGGCACGACCAAGTGGTACGTCGATACCTTCATCGCCGACCGGCCCATCCGGGTGTTGAAGGACAAGGTCCGTGCCCTGACCAGCAGATTGTCGCAACAGCCACCCAGGGACGTGCTGATCCGGCTCAACCAGATCATGCGCGGCTGGTCGGCCTACTTCCGGCACGCAGTCGCCAAACACACCATGGGCTCCCTGGAAAACTTCGTGTGGCACAGGGTAATCCGCTGGTGGAAGACGCTGCACCGCTGGAGATGGAAAGACGTCCGCCGACACCACACCGCACCCACCGGTCAGTGGGCGCGGCCATCGGTGGACGGGATCGAACTGTTCAACCTTGCCTCGGTACGCATCACTCGATACCTGTACCGCGGCAACAAGATTCCCAACCCCTGGACCCTGGCCAACCACGCCTAACGGCAGACACCGTGGAGAGCCCGCTGCGTGGAAACACGCACGGCGGGTTCGGCGAGCGGCCTGGGGAAACGAACCGATGGCAACATCGGGAACCGCGCCCCAGGCCGACTCAACCAATGCCTCGCCATCACCACGGTGACGCCAGACGCTGCACGGCTCATCGAGGCCGCCGACGACGTCGACTGTGTGGGTGGTTATACGCAACAGATCGCCGCCGGGCGCCACTGGCTTGTCGCCGACGAGCCACGGCCGAGCGGCGACGACATCGGGCCAACACCCTACGATCTGCTACTTGCCCGGCTCGGTGCGTGTACGTCGATGACGGTGCGGATGTACGCCGACCGCAAGCGCTGGCCGCTAGAGCGGATCAGAGTGACGTTGCGGCACTCGCGAATTCACGTGAAAGACTGCGCCGACTACGAAACCAGCACCGCCTGGATCGACCATATTGGTTACGGCGTCGAGTTGACCGGCGACCTCGACGACACTCACCGGCAACGGTTACTGCACATCGCCGAGCGTTGCCCAGTCCATCAGACCCTGACCTCGGAGGTCCACATCGCCACATCCTTATCATGACGACCGCATCGAGACATGACTCCATGCTGAAGGACCTGCTTCTACTCCGCACTGAAGTAGGCGGCGTCCAGCTCAACTGGGACGGCAGCGAAGTCTTTCACTTAGTCATCAGAAACTCATGGGTGGAGCGAATACAGTTGTGCCACAGCCACAATACTGAACACGAAGGACTGGTGGCCCGCCGTATTCGATTCCGCCGTAGCCTGATTCGACGGCGTCAGCGGTGTCGGGTTACTCGTCGACCTGTACCAGCGTCTTGTTGTACACGTCGCGGGCGGACGGGTGCCGACGATGATTTCCTCGACCGCCGCCAGCGGATAGCCGTTGGAAGCAATGAATTTCAGAGGCTATCGAGGAGCTGTCGCCGCCGTGGCCAAGCCAACCTTTTGTTGATTAATGAGGTTGGACGCAGGTGACACGTCGTCAAGGCCGGCTCAGGTTCTTCAGGCTCGTCGAGCATCGTGGCGGGTGCCTTTCCAATTCCGTCGCGTAGATCTTTCCTTCGGTGTGCCTGGTCTGTTATTGCTCGAACACATAAGGGGGAAATCGCCGCTAACACATCGCGGCTATTCGTCAACGCTGCCGGTCGTAATCCCATTGCTCGAGCCACGCTGGAAGGCTCTATATGCCGATGGCGATGAGCACCAACAACACCGACACGCAGACCGTTACCACCGCTTGCCAGGCGTTCATAGTCGGTGCATCTGGCGTGCCATGACGGCGTCGTCCATGTACCTGCGACGCGGCTCCGCCGTCGTCAGGAACAGCCGGTGCACGGCCGCGGCGACAACGCGGGTCGACATGATCCACCATCGAGTCGTGGTGCGCTGCACCGGCGACGCCGCGGCCGTGCTGAACGCAACCTCTGACTCGGTGATGATAACGTGTGTCCGGGAAGGGGTTTCGAGCATGAACTCGGGACTACTCGACGCATACAGAGTGGTGGCGGGAACCTCGTGTAGTTCGGTCATTTCGATCGTCCTTCTTGGGTGTTTATGGCCGGGCCGACCGGCCGTTGATGGAAATAACCTGATCGGGCTCGCTGAAATTCCCCGGTGACGCTCATCGAAATTCCCCACCTGCGTGGCTCCGCCGCTGGAGGCGGGCCGCCTTCGACGCTGGCCGGACGGTTCAGCACCTCTTGAAGGAGGCACGATTTCGCAGACGTCGCCGGCGCGCACCGGAAACAACGTTTGCTCGGTCACGTCGCGGAACCCTCGATGTGTTGGCACGCAGTGGTGTGTGGCATGGCCAGCAGGCAATGGAATGTCCCCGACGCTAGAGATGCATGGGCCTCCCGGGCGACCCATCGTTCATCGAAAGGGGCGGTGCATTAGAACACCGGTCCAGCAGTTTGGCCATATTCGGCCCATTAGGTTCGGGGCTCCACAGCCACGATCTAGCTCATTGGCGCGTTGACTAGAACTGCCAACCATGGCTGCCAGCTATGTAGTACACCGGCACCCACCCTGGACCGACGTCGGGCTGGTAAATCGTGCACCCACAACCGCCGTCACAGTTACTATCAGAGTGCGATGCGTGCCCGCATACGCAGGTTGGTGAATCGTCCGGGCCGACTTCGGCCATGATGTTATCGGTCTTGTAAAAACCGTGCTCGTCGCCACGGACCCATGCCGGCGACCAGGTGCCCGCAGTGTCTGTGCCTGTGCTCATCGCCATGGTCACCCTTTTCACGGCTCGCGCCAGATACTTAGGTTGTCTATAACAAAATTAATCTAAGTAACAGGCTGTGTCTTCACCGCCAGCGCTGAACTTCAGTACCGGTCAGCAGGAGTCCGAGGGTTACCGCCAGCGGCACAGCGCGACGGGGCGATGCGGAGAAAGGATGTCCCGAGTTCCGGAACTTCGGTGGCGGCCCGGTGAGCATCAGGCTGCGTTCACCTGATCATCGTGCACCACGGGTCCGACAGATTCGGCGGACTGGCGCTCGAGTGCGGCGCGGAGCGTCGGCAGGTGCAAGGGACCGTTGACCCGGCGGAATTGCTTGCCGGCCTCGATCTTCCCGGCCGCGACCGTGGTTCCGATGCGTCGGCCGGGTTAGTCGAGGGCTTGATCACCCTTCGTAGTGTTCGCCGCGTTCCTTGATCCTCCGCAGGGTGTCGCCCGGCAGTCTTCCGAATTGCCGATCGACATGCCTTCCCAGTCCGGTTCTGGAAAAACGTGGACGCGGAACGGCGCATGGTATGCGGCGCGGCGCAGTTTCTTGAGTCCGTCGTGAATCAGGTCTATCGCGAGCCCCGATTTCTGGGCGCCGGAAGGTGTCTTGAGTCAGCAGGACGCCGGTGACTCCGGCGACCAGGGTGCCGTCGAGGTCGAAAAACGCCGATCTCGGGCCCTGGTGGGCTTGCTCGGACTTCGGCGACCGAGCCGGGCAGCCGCAGTGTCCGAGGGTTCGGCTTTCGTGCCGGCCGGCCATCGGATGGCGTACTTTCAGCGGGCTTCTCCATTGGTCGACGACCGCTGCGGTTCATTCGCGGGCTCAGGCGTGAACGACGCTCGCGTCGCGCGCCCGTTATCCGGTCCGCCAAGTGCCAGCACCTCGTTGAAGCCGTCCAACAGGCACTGCGCGAACAGGCCGTCGTCGGTGATCGACGCCCGGTCGTAGCGCGTTGTCACCGTGACGGTTCCGCCGCGAGACACCAGGACGGCCATCATGGCCACACCGGGCAATGGGCCGAGACCGTACTGTCGCAGCACCTTTGCGCCGGCCAGGAAGGTGTCTCCGGGATACACCGGGACATTGCTGGCCTGTACATCCGAGCTGACGATCGACCCGACGACCGAGTCGACCAACGGATCCGGCAGCACACTGAGCAGTGGCGCCATTGCGCCCAGCACGTCGATGGCCCGCTCCTCGCGGCCCCGGCACATCCGCGCGTGGATCTCGCCAATGCGGGCGGCGGGGTCGGCGATACCGACCGGCGCTGCGAGCATCACACCACCGAAGCGATTCCCGCCGGCGGGGTCGTCCTCGGAGCGCAGGTTCACGGGCACCGCCATCGGCAGGGAGTCGATAGGCATTCCGAACGCTTCGTGATACCTGCGCAACGCGCCACACAGGCCGGCCAAGTACGCGTCGTTGATGGATCCCTCGGCTGCCTTGGCCGCTGTGCGGAACGCAGCGAAGTCTATGTCGATCGCCTCGCTGCGGGTGGTCAGGCTGCGGCGGCGCAGCAATGGGGACGGCTCGGCGGCCAACCCGAGCACGCGCGTCCCGGATCGGGCATAGTCGACGACACCGGTGACCGCGGACAGCGGGTTTCGGACCACCCGCCCCACCACCTGGGCTGCCCCGAAAATCGCGCCCCGGACGCCGCCGACGACCGCGCCGGGAAGCCTGTTGAGGCCGGCGCGGGCCAGATCGTTGGGCGACAGGTCCTGCGGAATCGGATGGGGCGCGGGTTCTTTGGGCGGCGGGTCCCGCTCGAGGTCGTAGAAGTTGGCGAACATTTCGACCGCGCCGACACCGTCGGTGACAGCATGGCTCATGTGCAGCAACACAGCCGCCTGACCGTCGCGCAACCCTTCGACAAGGGTGGCCGTCCACAACGCTCGCGAGATATCCAACGGTGACTGCAACATGACCTCGGCGAGGTCGAACAGCTCACGCAGCGTGCCGGGTTCGGGCACCCGAAGCCGCCGCACGTGGTAGTCCAGATTGAAATCGGGATCGATCACCCAGCGCGGCGCTGCGGTCGGCCACGTCGGCACGACCACCTTCTGTCTTAGCCGCAGCACTCGTCGGGACGCATTGTCGAAGGTATCGACGAACCTGTCCCAGCCGGGGGCCTTATCCAGGATCTCCACCGCCATGATCCCCGATCGGGTGCGCGGATGGGCCTCTCCGCGGTGCAGTAGGTAATCCAGCGCCCCCAACTCGGTCGGCAACCCGGCCGCATCCAGTGCGTCGGTCACCACGGCCTCCCCAGCAGCGAAATTGTCATCGCCAACCCCTCCCGTCGAACCCGACCGCGACAACGGCGCTAGTCCGCTGACCGTTACTGCGAGCACTGATTATGGGTGGGCGTCGATAGACTGTCGATAGACTACGGACGTTGCCTCCGTAGCACAGCGGATAGAGCAGCCGCCTTCTAAGCGGTTGGTCGCAGGTTCGATCCCTGCCCGGGGGCACTGCCGGGGGCACAGGGTCGGGTTGGCGCGATGCTGACGCAGGCGGAGCCGGTGTTGCTAGAACCAGGATCGCGAGTACGCGGCGGGTGACCAGCACCGGCAGGGGTTCTTGCGCGATTCTGATCGGTCAGCCCGGGACGAGTGCGCCTGTGTGGTCTTCGGTTCCCAGCTTGTGCTGTTGGGCGAGCATCCTCGACATTTGAATGCTCAACGCTATGATCCAAGGCCCCCAGGTGAACACCGCCAGGTACCAGCTGCCGGCGCCGTTCGGCGCGAACGGCCCGCTTTTGTAGAAGATGAAGTCTGGCGGTTGAGGAAAGCACAGCTCCCACGCCACTATGCACAGGACTACGCCCACCAAGCCGCTAAGGGCGAATACCTGCTGCCACCGATAGTCAAAGTCGCGTGACATCGTCGCGTCTGACGCCATTGTCGCTGACACCGTCGCCTCCCTTGTCGTCCGTCACGCAGTTTCCAGGGACCGTCAACATTCCTGCCCTGTTGTTAATATTTCAATTGGTCAGACCATAACAAGGACGGCAGCGGCTGGTCAAGGGTCACATACCCACGGACCACGCCGGTCGCCAAGGCGCGCTCGGCCAGCAGGTAGCGCCCGAACGACGCCAGCACCACCGCCGCGGGTGAACCCGCCCGCGCCTGCTCCTCGACCGCCACCACCTTCCGCAGCACATCCAGGAGGCTCAGCAGGCCCGGACGCGACCACCGAGCTAACGCCCGCTGTCCCGCTGGAAGGCGAGCAACTCCTCGACCCGGTCGCCGGTCAGCTCAGCGACCGCCAGCCCGTTCGTCTCCAGCCAGTGGCTCAATCGCGCCACCTGACGCAACTGTATGACCACTGGCAGCGGTGTACCGCGCCGTCGCCTCAGCTCCAGCCGGTAGACGCCAGCGAACGGAGCCAGCGGCCCCGTCATCACGATCCTGCTCACCCTGCTTGCTGACCCGGCCGTCCTCGGCTCCTTCTCTCGGCAACCGAAAGTAGATGATGATCACAGCGACATCGTGATGCCGACCCCGAGACGGCAATCACCCCGGCCGACAACACCTTTCACCGAAGGTCGGCACAACGCGGAGGTCGCCATAATCGTGCAGCCGCACGCCCTTCACCGATGGCACCAGCGTGCCGTCGTCGCGGGTGCGCTCCGGGGTGCTCGCGGGCAGCCCGACCGCCGCCGGGCCGGTTGCAGCAGTTTTTGTGGAACGCCGTCGCGGGTAACACGCCGGCGTCTACCTCTGCCTGCTCGGCGGCGAAGGCTGCCATCATGTCCGCCAGCATCGCGCCGGTAGGACCGGCGGTCGATGAGCGTGCTTGCTCTCCAATGTGGGGCGTCATGGGAAACCGCCATCGTGGCAGCCCACTCCACGGACTGTGACCTCATCGGGTCCTGATCCCTAGGCCTGCTGTCCGGGATGCTGAGCGCTCCTAGCGCGTCGGGTCCTCCGCTGCGCCAGTGGGGCGGCGGGCAGGCGCGACGGTGAGCGGTCAGGCGGTCTGGGTTGTCTTGGTCACTTCGACCAGGTTGTCGGAGTACACGCCGGCGTTGCCCAGCTCGTTGTGTTGGTCGAGGGTGATCGAGTTGACCGTGCTGCCGGAACTGTTGTTCTGCCAGTGCCCCACATTGGCCATGATCAGCCCGGGCATCAGCGCGTTCTCCAGGTGCGCGGGACCGCAGAACTCGCCGCGGTCGTTGAACACCCGCACGATCTCACCCTGGCCGATTCCGCGTGCGGCGGCGTCGGCAGGATGCAGGAACACGCGCTGCTCGCCCTGGGCGCGTTGCTTGTCCGCGGCGTTGCCGTACTGGCTGTTGAGGAATGCGTGCGGCTTGGGCGAGACGATGTTGAGCGGGAAACGCTTGGCCAGCGCGGGGTTGGAGTCCGGGGACTCGAACGGGGGCACGTAGTCGGGCAGCGGGTCGACATAGCCGCCCGGCTGCATCGCCTCATACATCGAACGCCACACCGGGACCACGAAGTTGCCGCCGGCGGCGAGGCTGGATTTGAACTCGCACTTGCCCGAGGGGGTCGGGAAGTTGCCCTGCGCGTGCGGGGCCCTGGTGTCCGGGGCTCCGACGTTGAGCCGCATGTAGCCGACCTCCTTGAGCTTCTCCCACGTGATCCCCTCCATTGCCGAGGCGTCCCAGTCGTGGAAGTCGATCAGCATCTGCTCGTCGGTGCGGTCCCAGTAGTCGTCGTCGAAACCCATTGCTTTAGCGAGGCGACGGAACAGTTCGACGTTGGGGACGCACTCGCCGGGTACGGGGATCGCAGGTTGGTTCAGCGAGATGTATAGGTGTCCCCAGGTGACCATGATGTCGAGTTGCTCGGCCTGCATCGCCGCGGGCAGGACAAGGTCGGCGAACTTCGCGGTGTCGTTGATGAAGTGCTCACTGACCACGGTGAACAGGTCCTCGCGGAGCAGGCCACGCATCGTCTTGGCCTGCGCCGGCCCCTGGGAGACCGGGTTGGAGTTGTAGACGAACAGCGACATGATCGGGGGATCGAGTTCCATCTCGCCGGTCAGCGCGGCACCGAGGTCGAGTTCGTTGACCACGCGGGTGCCTTCGGGAATCCACTCGGGTTTGCAGATCTGGTCGAACTGGGTGGGGAACTCCCAGATCGGCATCTCCATCGCGCCGCCGCCGACATGTCGCCATGCGCCGACCAGCGCGGGCAGGCAGGTGATCGCGCGGATCGCCTGGCCGCCGCCCCGGCTGCGCTCGATCGCGACGCCCTGGCGGATCGCGGCGGGCTGGGAGGTGGCGTACTCCCGGGCGAGTTTGCGGATGTCGTCGGCCGGGATGCCGGTGATCTCTTCGACCCGCTCGGGTGGGTATTGGGCGGCGCGCTCGGCGAGTTCCTCGTAACCCACCGTGTACTTCTCGACGTAGTCGCTGTCGGTCAGCCCCTGGGCGATGATCTCGTTGATCAACCCCATCGCCAGCGCGCCATCGGTGCCCGGACGGATCGGAATGTGCCAGTCGGCCTGGCGGGCGGTACGGGTGCGCACCGGGTCGATCACGACGATCTTGGCGCCGTTGTCCTTGCGCGCCTTGAGTAGGAACGGCCAGCCGTGCAGGTTCGTGCTGGTCATGTTCATACCCCACACGATGATGTACTTCGCGTGGGCCATCGACTCGATGTCGAGCCCGCCCGTGGCGCCGACGGTCATGTGCCACGCCGTCGAGGACCCCGACTCGCAGTAGGTCTTCTCCGCGACGGTCGACCCCAGCCGGTTGAAGAAGGCGTCACCCGAGGTCAGTCCATTGAGGACACCCTGATGACCGAGGTAGGCGTGCGGCATGATCGCCTGGGCGCCGTAGGTGTCGATGATCTGGGTCCAGCGGGACTTGATCTCGGCCAGCGCCTCGTCCCAGGTAATGCGCTCGAATACCCCGGACCCCTTCGTGCCGACGCGCCGCATGGGATGCATCAGTCGATCCGACTGATAGTGATGTTCGGGGAAGTTCTTGAGCTTGACGCACAACCCGCCGCGGGTCATCGGGTGCTCCGGGTCGCCCTTGACGTCGACGAGCTTGCCGTCATCGACGTGATAGAGCATCGCGCACGTGTCGGGACAATCGTGCGGGCATGCACCACGCACGATCTTCAGGCCCTTGCGGCCGGTGCCAGATTCGGGTGCGACCGTCATCAGAAATGTCCTTCGCGGAGAGGCCGTGAATTCGGTGTCCATAAGACCGAGCGATGACTCCGACGCTAGGGAGGAATTGTTACCGATGTGTGTCGAAAGTGTGTGAGACGTCGCTCTTTCAGTGCATCCCGGAAGATTTCGTAATCACTACTGGCTTGCCGCCGTGGGCAACCGACCAAAGCCGCTGATAGGGCTCCGCTCGGAAGCATTGGCGTGTCTACGTTTTCGCTCGTTGTGCGCATGTATGGGTCCGATGCATCTGACTGAAATCGCAATGCTGGGACCAAGCGGTCGGCGGCCTCTTTCCGTGGACGCGCCCTCCGCCCGCGACGAGGTTCGTCGTGTTGCGGCGAGCGGCGCCAGACTGACGGAGTTCCGCGCTGACAGGACTGAACCTGCGACCACTTGACCATCGGACAAGTGCACTCCGGGGACTTGGACACTGGGAGTCGTGGTCCCCAAACAGCGGCGAGCCAAACCTTGGTTGAGGCTCAAGTCCACCGATTATCGCTGGTCAGAAGCCATATTCCAAAGTCGGGCTGACAGGATTTGAACCTGCGACCACTTGACCCCCAGTCTCTATTTCGGTGTTCGCACGTGTTAGCGAGTGACAGGTTCATGCAGGTAAAACTAGGTTTCGGTACATCGGCTAACACGGCCGAACACCCCAGAAATTGAGCGCGTTGCGCTACCAAACCATCTGAAAGGAAACAGAAATGACCACCAAGCCCGAGAACGCTAAGACTTGGCGTGACCTCACCGATCAACTCACAACGGAGCAGATCGCGGAGCTTGAGGAGTCCGAGCGAAATCCACACACCGTATTCAGGTTGCCCGAGGCGTCCGGCCGCAGACTGCGGAGGAACTTCGGGACTCGCTGCTGCGGAAAGCCCGTCGTGCTGCAGGCAATAATCTCGTGCGCATCCTGTACGGGGACGTGCCGGAACCAGTCGGCGCGGTCACGATCTACGGCTGGGAAGGGGAAAATTTCCGGACCTTCGACGCCACGAGACGAGAGGTCGAAATCAACGGGATAGACGCTGACGGGTCGGCCCTGTTCGTGTCGGTGGACATCGACGGCACCCAGTGCCTGGACGGCCATGTCGACAGGCGAATAAGGGTCGACGGGCTTTCGTGCGACGACCTGCTGACGCTTGCGCGGGCGCAGCGGCTGGGGCAAGCACTCATCGAGGGCGCCACCGAAGCCCACGAGATGAACGGCAACGACAAGGTCGTCGCTTAGGGCTCACACCGCTCCCCGTACGTCGGCCCGCCACCTGCTCCCCTGGTGGCGGGCCGACTGCTTGAAGAAGCGCACCGCGAACTGACGATTGGGGCCTGGCCCTACCGTGCGCCTTTCAGTGGTCGGGGGCAGCTCGGAGCTGGCTGTTGCCTGGTAAGCGCAGGTTCCAGTTGCCGGGGAAGCATGGATGGATGTCAGCGGTGACGACACGGGATCGCTGGACCGCAATTCTGGAAATTGAGTCCAGATTGGACCATTAAGGAGCAGAACCGTGCGAATGGGACTGAAATACATCACACCAGTGTTGGCGGCGGGCGCTGCCGCGGTAGCTATTGCCGCCGCACCAGCGGCTATGGCCGAATCCACTACCGCTCAGCCGGCAGTGGTAGCCACCGCGTCGACCGCCACGGCCGGCCATATTGTCCAGGTCGATCACGGCGGTGGCGGTGGTCACGGCGGCGGTGGTGGCGATCACGGCGGCTATGGCGGTGGCGATCACGGCGGCTATGGCGGTGGCGACCACGGCGGCTATGGCGGCTATGGCGGGTGGCCGTGGGGCTGGCGCCGATAGCGAACAATAACCGTCACGGGCACGCCGATCCTTCGCGGCGTGCCCGTGTGGTGCGGCCACCCACGCACTGCGCTGCTGGTCACCGTCTCTTGCCGGGTCGAACGCTGGTCGGGCATCAGCCAATGCTCTTGTCCTGGCGGGCATACCACGTGGACGTGCCGCACGTGCGACGCGACGGTCTACGGGCCGCCTCTCAACACCCACTGCACGATGCTCGACGGGCCAGCGAGAATCCGCAACGTCTAGCTTTGCGGCCCTTCCCCATACCTTGGAGCCGCGATTTGCCTGACTTTGGGTGGGGTAGTTGTCGTGGAAGACGTGAGCGTCCACATTCCCGAGTTTTCGAAGGCGGCCGGTGTCGAGGGTGCGGGCGTTCATACGTTGCGGTATTCGGCTCGGTCGCGTCGCTGGAGTCGGGCATGCACATCAAGGCAGTTGCAGACTTGCTCGGCCATTCGGCCATCTCGATTACCGGCGACATCTACGTCCACACGAGCGACGAGGCGACACGCTCGGCGGTCGACGGCTGGAGCGGGGTACTCGGGCTATGACTCCGAACATGGTTTCGATAGCCGTTGCGCTACATACTCTCACGGGGTACCCGATTTTGCACGGACGAGGACCATCGATAAGGCGTCTACCTGCGAGAACTTTGTCGGGCTGACAGGATTTGAACCTGCGACCACTTGACCCCCGGGAAGTTCCGGTAGCACGTCATGCCGGCTCATGCACGGTATGCACGTTAACCACCGAGAGCAGAGCGTGCGGGAACGTGCAGGTCGTTCAGCAGCGCGCAGAACATGTGGTCCCAAATTGGTCCCAACGGCTGCCCCGTCGCGGTGTCACGCCCGGGTTCGCCTTAGAGATCCTGACTGCTGCGGCGGACGGGGTGGACATGTCACCGACCGACCGATCACGCAGTCTGGCAGTGGCAGCGGGGCCGACGATAGTTCGTCGTCCGTCGCGTCGGGAGGGGATGTACGGCGCTCGGCGTCGTCGCTTATGCCTGTTCCCACCACGGGATGCCGCCGACGAGCGTGCACTTCAACCCCACCGCAGAGTGGGTGTGCCCCAGCCAGTCCGTCGGGCACGGGTTGCCGACCACCACGTCGGGGATCGTGACCCACTGCTGCGGGTTCGCGGGATCGTCGACCTTCTGGCACTCGATCGCCGGCTGCCCGTCGCCGCCCGGCCCGAGGGTGCCGATGTGGGCGCACCCGTTATCGGTCGG
>JAOPVX010000305.1 GCA_025965975.1 Mycobacterium sp.
CCAGCGACCGCGCCGAGAGCATCGCCACCATCGGTGCCGCGCTCGACGCCGGCATCACCCTGCTCGACACCGGCGACTTCTACGGCGTGGGCCACAACGAGATGCTGCTCGGCGAAGCCCTGCGCGGGCACGACCGCGACCAGGTCCAGATCAGCGTCAAGTTCGGCTCCCTGCGCGGCCCGGACGCGTCGTGGCTGGGCCAGGACAACAGCCCGGTCGCGGTGAAGAACTCCCTGGCCTACACATTGCAGCGGCTCGGCACCGATCACGTCGACGTCTACCGACCGTCCCGGCTCGATCCCATGGTGCCGATCGAGGACACCGTCGGTGCCATCGCCGAGATGATCCAGGCCGGATATGTCCGCCACCTCGGACTGTCGGAGGTCGGCGCCGACACGATCCGCCGCGCCCACGCCGTGCACCCGGTCAGCGACCTGCAGATCGAGTATTCGCTGATCTCCCGCGGCCTGGAAGGTGAAATCCTCGGCACCTGCCGCGAACTGGGCATCGGCGTAACGGCCTACGGGGTGTTGTCGCGCGGCCTGATCAGCGGACATTGGTCGGCGCATCGGCAGGGCGCCAATGATTTCCGGGCACACAGCCCACGCTTCAGCGGCGAGAACCTGGACCGCAACCTGGCCCTGGTCGAGCGGCTGCGAAACGTGGCAACCGAACTCGGTGTGTCCGTCGCGCAGGTCGCGATCGCATGGGTGGATGCCCAGGGCGACGACATCGTCCCGCTCGTCGGGGCCCGCAAGCGCGAGCGGCTGGCCGAATCGCTGGGCGCGGTCGACGTCGAACTGAGCGCCGAGCAACTCGCCGCGATCGAATCCGCGGTGCCCAAGGACGCCGCCGCCGGTGACCGCTACGACGCCATGCAGATGGCGGCCCTCGACAGCGAACGGTGATCCTGCGCCGTCCGGCGCACTCGGCGCGCACAGTTGGAGCTCATCGAGGAAAATCATGAGCTGGGACAACCGGCAAGTCGAATTGCGCCGAATACGCTCGGCTGCACTACTTTTGGGCCAGTGCCGCATCCACGAGCAACGTGTCGCCGGAGACGAAGGACGCCTCATCGGAGAGCAGCCAGGCGATCGCACTGGCGATTTCCGTGGGCTGAGCCGCCCGGCCCCCGGGTTGCCTGGACGCATATAGCTCTTGAGGATCCCCAGGAATCGAGCGCGATAGCGCCGACGTCGCGACTATCCCCGGGGCCACCGCGTTGACCCGAATGTTGTCGGCCGCATACTCGATCGCCGCCGACTTGGTCAGGCCGATCACGCCGTGCTTCGCTGCGACGTAGGCCCCGAGTCCCGGTTCGGCCTTGAGTCCCGCCGCAGACGCCACGTTCACGATGACGCCGCCGCCCGAGTGGAGGAAGTGCGTGAGTTCGGCACGCACGCAAAAGAACAGGCCCCGAAGGTCGATGGCATGAACGCGGTCCCACGCCCCGGTGTCCATCTCGTGGATCCGGCTGGGCGGCCGCTGGCCAACTCCTGCGTTGTTCACCGCGCCGTCAAATCGCCCGAACGCGTCAAGCGTGAACCGGACGAGGGCATCGGCATCGGGCTCTTCGCTCACGTCGATGTGCACGAAGTCGGCGTAGCCACCGGTCGCTGCGACCTCTGCGGCCACGCGTTCGCCCGCCTCATCGTCGAGATCAGCGATAACGACACTCGCGCCGTCCTCGGCCAGCTTCCTCACGGTCGCTTCACCGATGCCTGCACCGCCACCCGTGACCGCGAAGACACGGTCGGTGAACCTCATGATCACCCCTTCGCTTCGCGGCGATCACGGCTGACCGGTTCGCCCTCGAGCAGAATCTCGACGTCGATGTTGCCGCGCGTGGCATTGGAGTAGGGGCACACCTGATGCGCTTCCCGCACAAGCTGGGCGGCCGTTTCCCGATTGCCGATTGACGGCAGCGCGACGTCGAGGGTGGCGGCGAGTTGGAAACTTCCGTCGGCGGCAGGCAGGAGACTCATCGCCGAGTCAACCGTGATGTCACCGGCATTCAGGCGACGGCGCCGGGCAAGGACGCCCAGAGTGCTGCCGAAACTAGCCGCGTACCCGACGGCGAAAAGCTCCTCGGGGTTCGTACCCCCGCCGCCGCCGCCCATCTCTTTGGGAGTGCGCAGGTCCACCTCCAGCTCGCCGTCGGCGGTTCGAGCCTGACCCTCGCGCCCGCCGGCGACGTGTGCGTGCGCGGTGTAGAGAACTTTGGCCATCGACAGCTCCTCTCGTGCCCGGTCAGTGGTTGACCGCGGGGAGGTTGACAGATCCAGCGAACTACAACCGGGATGATCAGTCCTCCGTAGTACCTACTGATTACCGAGCGGGACCGCCGGTGCGTCTCGGCCCGCTGCGTACGCTCGGATTGTGGATTCGTGGCCACTGGTCGGTCGGCGCGAAGAGCTCGCTCGCTTGACCGCCGCCGTAGTCGCCCGGACGGGGGCGGTGATCACTGGATCGCCCGGCGTCGGCAAGAGCACCCTGGCCATGGCCGGCGTCGAGCTGGCCCAAGACCGCGGCATGGCGCGGGCACGCACGACCGCAACCCGGGCCTCGCGGCGATTGCCGTTCGGGGCATTCGCGTCCCTTCTGCCCCCCGACCCGGACACCGATCCCTTCTCTCGTGAGGACCATGGTGACTTGCTGCGGCGTTATGTCCGCGCCGTCGTCGATGGCGCCGAGGGGCGGCCGCTACTGGTGTTTGTCGACGACGCCCATCTCCTCGACGACGGGTCGGCCATTCTCCTTCAGCAGCTGGCTCTGACCGGCGCGGCCACTGTTCTCGCCACGGTGCGGTCGGGTGAGCCGGCGCCCGACCCGGTGGTGGCCTTGTGGAAGGACGGCCCGGCGGAACGCATCGAGCTCGGGGTCCTCAACGACGCGGCGGTCGAAGAGCTGCTGGTCTCCGTGTTGGGCGGCCCGGTAGACCCGGCCTCGATGCGACAACTCATCGAACGCACCCAGGGCAACCCGCTGTTCCTGCGCGAGCTGGTGACCGGGGCGCTGGCGACCGGCGCGCTGGTCGAAGAAGTGGTCGGGATGTGGTGCCTGCGCGGCGACCTGCAGCCCACAGAGCGCCTGGTTGAGTTGGCGGCGCAGCGGTTGGCCGACCTGACCGGTCCCGAGCAGACCGTCCTGGAGCTCCTCACGCTGGGCGAGCCGCTGGAGCTGGCCGAACTGGCCCAGTTGGCCGAACCCGCCGCCGTCGAAGCCCTCGAAAACAAGGGCCTGATCACCAGCGGCGTGGACGGCCGCCGCGTCCAGATGTGGCTCGCCCACCCCATCTTCGGAGACGTCTTGAGCGTGGGCATCAGCGCGGCACGGGAGCGGGCCATCGCCCGGTCGCTGGCCGAGGTGATCGAGGGACCCGGCGGCCCGCGCCGAAACGACGCCCTGTTGCTGGCGTCGCTGCGTCTCGTCGGCGGTGGCGGCAGCCCCGAACTTCTACTGTCCGGGGCGATCGCGGCCCGCGGCCGCCATGACTACGCTCTTTCCGAGCGGTTGGCCCGCGCGGCCGTCGAGGAGGGCGGCGGCTTCGAAGCCCGCCTTGTGGCCGCCGCGGCCGCCCACGCCCAGGGCCGGCGAGAGCAGGCCGAAGACGAGCTGGCCGTGCTGGCCGCGCACGCCGTGAGCGACGCCGAACAAGCCCGAGTTGCCTTGCTGCGCTTCGACAATGCCTACCACCTACAGGGCCGCGCCGACCTACGACTCATAGATGACGCGACCAACGCCGTCACCGATCCGTTCTGGCACGACGAATTGCTGACCAGACGGTTTTTCGTGATGAGCACGACCGGCGGGCCGCGCGCAACCGCGAAGGCCGCAGCGACGATGCTTGAGCGATCGGGCTCGCGACCGCTTGGTGCCGCCGATGTGGCGGTGTCCTACAGCATGATCCGATCCGGTCGCCTCAACGAGGCCATCGAGTTTCTCGCGTCAGCCCCTGGCGCGGACGCAATACCCGAATCCGATAAACCGTGGGCTCAATGGGCCCTGTTTGTGGCCCGTGTCGTTGCGCTGGTGTACGCAGGCCGACTCGGTGAGGCCGAGAAGCTCCTCACTGTTGCGTACAGCCGGGTCGTCGGTAAGCCTGCGGCAGAAGCCAGAGGCTACGTTGCCGGATGGTTTGCCGTATTGCATCTGGAACAAGGCCGCCCGATGAGCGCGTTTCGGCGTGCCGGTGAGTCATACGCCCTGTTTCAGCAGCTCGGGCGCAGCGTGCAGGCCGGCTTGAGCTGCGTCGCCGGCGCGCGGGCCCTGGCGCTGACCGGGCAGGTCGACCGCGCCGCCGAGACGCTTACCGCCCGCGACGCCCTCGGCCTGCCAACGGTTCCGGTGATCGAGGCCGACCTGCTGGTGGCCCGGGCGTGGACCGCAGTCGCCGGCGGCAACCTACTCAGTGCGCGGCAACTGCTCGAGCGGGCCGCCGACTATGGCGAAGAGGTTGGTGACCTTATCGGCGCCACCAGCGCGCTGCACTGCCTGGCCCGGCTCGGCCAGGCCCGCCATGTCGCTGACCGCCTCGCACGGCTGGCCGACGAAGTCGATGGCGATCTGGTGGCCGCCCGCGTCGGCTACACCAACGGAGTCGCCGCCCGGAATGCCGACGCGCTCAACAAGGTGTCCTCCGACTTCGAGGACCTGGGCGCACTCCTCTACGCAGCCGAAGCCCGTGCCGAAGCCGCCGTCGTTCTCCGCCATGCCGGCAACGTCCGGGAAGGCGCCGCCGCCGAGCGGCACGCGGCGCGACTCCTGGCCCGCTGCGAAGGAGCCGCGACACCCCCGGTGCGGCTGATCATGGCCCGGGTGCGCCTCACACCCGGAGAGCTCGACACCGCGGTGCAGGCCGCCGCGGGCCGCTCCAACAAGCAGATCGCCAGCGACATGCATCTCTCGGTTCGGACCGTCGAAAGCCACCTTCAGCGGGTCTACGAAAAACTCGGGGTCTCCGGACGTCACGAGCTGGCCGATGCGTTGTCCGACCAACAACCACCTGACGCCTAGGCCGGGCGCTCAGTGGTCCGAGCGTCGCGGTCCAGTAGCGACTACTGAGGACTGACCCCCTCCGTGGTGGTCTGCTGTACGTATGAACGCAGTTGTCGACGGGCCGGTCGTGGGCGCTTTGGATCCCAAATCGGTCGTCTTGCGCTACTACGCCCTGTTGAACGAGCGACAGTTTGACAGCGCCTTCGAGCTCTTGAGCGACGACCTCGAGTGGTGGCTGTCGGGCACCCAGTCGGTCGGAGGTCTGAAGACGAGCGGAACCCTCAGCAAGGCCGAGTTCACCCAGGCCATGGGCCTCGTCACGGACTTGACCGTCGGGGGAGTGACATTCGAGCCGGGGCTGATTTTGGCAGAGGGAAACAGGCTGGCCATGACCCTCGAGAGCCGGGCCGAATTGACGAACGGCCGTGATTACCACAACCACATCGGCAAGTTCGTTGAGGTGCGCGACGGGAAGATTGCCTGGGTAAAGGAGTACCCCGACACCAAACACGTCCATGACACGATGCTGTCCCCATGACCGCCGCATGTCACTGGCAGTGCTTGTGACGACGCCACCTGGCCTCGCCACCCGCATGGTGGACCGCGTTCTTCGAAGAGTTAGGCGGCTACCACCGGCACGCAACGAGTACGTGGTCGAGCGCGGTCTGCGGACGCCGACCCGCGATGGCTTTGTGCTGGTAAGCGATCATTACGCCCCGCTCGCCTCCAACGCCGGCGCAACGATCCTCATCCGCACGCCATACGGCCGAGGTCTGCCTGTCGACGCGCTCTACGCGCGGACCTTCGCCGCCCGTGGCTACCACGTGATCCTGCAGAGCTGTCGTGGAACGCAGGACTCAACCGACTCCTTTCAGCCGTTCGTGCGTGAAGCCGACGATGGCCAGGACACCGTTGTCTGGCTGCGCGAGCAGCCGTGGTTCAACGGAGAGCTCGGCACGATCGGAATGTCGTACTTGGCCTTTGTTCAATGGGCCCTGCTGGCCGATCCGCCGCCGGAGTTGCGGGCCAGCGTGATGATCGCCGGACCGCACGACTTCAGTCACGCCATCTGGGAGAACGGTTCCTTCGCGCTGGAAAACTTTCTCGGCTGGAGCGACACCAACAGCGTCCCGGTCGAGGACCGGCCGGGCTTGGTGCGGCTGCTCGCGGGAAGCGGGCAGATGGTGAACCGGCAGAAGACTGCATTGGCGGGGCTGCCGTTGGTAGATGCGGCCGAGCCACTCCTTGATGGACGCGCGCCGTGGTACCGGCAATGGCTCGAGCATCCAGACCTGTCAGATCCCTACTGGCAGTGCTACGACTTCACCGGTGCGCTGCAGCGGGTTCGAACGCCGACGCTGCTCGTCGGCGGTTGGCAGGACATCTTCGTCGGACAAACCGTCGAGCAGTACCAGGCTCTACGGTCCAGGGGCGTCGAGGTTGCCCTGACGCTGGGACCGTGGACCCATCGCGGCCATGTTGTCAATGGATCCTCTGTCATCGACAACGAAGCCCTGACCTGGTTCGACACGCACCTCGGTAGCGACAGAACCGGTGGCCGTACGCAACCCGTGCACACATTTGTCACCGGACGCAACGCCTGGCACAGCTTGCCGGCGTGGCCGCCGAACAGCACCAAGACCACCTGGTATTCGAGCGACGACGGCCTACTGGCAATGACTGCCTCTGCGGGCGGCCAGTCAACATTCCGCTATGACCCCCGCGACCCGACACCCGCGGTGGGTGGCCGGAGGCTCGCCGCCGACGCCGGCGTACGAAACAACGCCAAGTTGGAGGCAAGACGGGATGTGCTGAGCTTCAGCACATCCGAATTGACCACCGATCTCGAATTCGAAGGGTTCCCAGTCGTCGACGTGGCCTTGAGCGTGGACATTCCTCACGCCGACATCTTCGTCCGCATCTGCGACGTCGACCCAAAAGGCGGCTCCCACAACATCTCCGACGCATTCGTCAGACTCGACCCCCTTCCGGACGGCGGCGAGGTTCGGCACCTCACCCTGCGGCTGTCGCCCTGCGCCCACCGGCTGCTGGCGGGGCACCGCCTGCGGCTGCTACTCGCCGGGGGCGCCCATCCCCAGTACGCCCGAAACCTCGGCAGCGGAGAACCTCTGGCGACCGGTACGAGCCTGAAACCGGCCTGCCACACGATTCATCACGCTGACACGCGCCTAACGCTTCCCATCACATCGACGACGACCACGAGTACGGCGTAGAGCGGCAGTGTTTCGCTGCGAGTGTCGCGGCGCCTTGCGATCGAAACCGCCTGGCCGCATTGGCTGTTCGGCCGGGTAACGAGCTGGCCTGGGCGCCGGTGTAGCGCAGGATCTCCAGCCCTCGGTTCTTGTCGGTGATGTAGATGTAGCCGCGTCGGTCGACCACGACGTCTTCGCTCCGGGTCACGAGCTCGTCCTGCGGCATGGGTCCGTATCGGCGAGTGGAATCTGGCGGGATGTAGTAGCCGACCTCGCGGACCGGCCTGGTGTTCGACACGTCGTATACGCGTAGTCCAGCGTTGAAATGTGCAATGTAGAACAGGTCCCCTGCCGTTGTACGTCGGGGTGACTATCGTAGCGGCGCTGGCGCAGCGCAGCAATTTTCGCGCCCATCTGCGAGACGCGGTCGTCGGTGATGTCGAACGACACGAGCTTGTCGACAAGCGGCAGCACGATCCGGTCGGCGTGCAAGTGGGCGGGGTGGATGAGGTACTTTCAGTAGCCGTCGAGGTCCTCGATGAGGGAAGGTGGCACTCCAGGGCCTCCTCCAGCCGATCCGGTGAGACGCCGGGATTAATGGTGAAGCGGTTGCCGTGGCTGGGCGCCGCTTCGGTACACCTGGGTGCGCGGCCGTCACGCAGCGCGAGAACAGCCAATGCTCGACTGCCTGCGTATGCAGCTGGCAGCCGAATCCCGCAGACGTGAAATTGTTTCAGCCACCATGCGCCCGCGCGTAACCGCGCGCGGATCGCTAGAGATGACGCACCGCTCACCAACCCGGGGTGAGCGGATATATGCAGTCTGCGCGTGATTCAGATGAGGCGTGAAATTCGTTGCAGCGCAGAAACCTCGGGTTCCATCTGTCATGACAGTCGACTACGTTATTGCAGCCAGCGGGTAGGCCCAGGCATTGCTGACACCCGCGATGAATACGCGTTAGCGCTGACGACGTGTACGACCTCGACGGCAACTCTTGAGGCATGGAGATACCTATCTATCCTGACGACATAACCAGGTCGATTTCATCGTCTGCGGACGCGGCTCCTCCACAGCCTTCTTGGCGCGCTTTCTGGCCGACACCGGCGATAGACGGGTACTGCTACTCGACCTCGACCCACCTGAAACCATGGTTCCCAACGTCATTAGGAAAAGCGCGCCGGTATCTTCGAGTGAACACCCACGCCAGCGACGCCCCGGCGGATCACGATGTCGAACCGCAGCTGATGGCCCTCCCGCCTGAAGGAATTCAAGGCGGCCGCGTCGGCAACGGTGGGCATTTGATCGGCACGAGCAGTGTTCAACAACCTGGTCCTATGCGGACCGTCGACCTCGTTTCAAGAGGTTAGGGGCCAGCCGACCAGAAGCGGTACACCGCCGAGTACCGGATGGCCTGCTGCGATCCCTCCGTGCACGATCCGGCCGGTGCCACGCCACCCGAGGTCCGCAGCCGCTGAACGTATGTCACCTTGCTGAACATGCCCTGGCCCTGATTCTGATTGGCTTTGAGCAACAGTTCCGGTATGGCGC
>JAOPVX010000356.1 GCA_025965975.1 Mycobacterium sp.
CACGCACAGACCGGATAATTCGAGCCCACACCAACAACGGCCTACCGTGGTCGATGTGGACAGTCTTCTTTTTGCTCAGCGGGCTGGTCCTTGGCTGCGTCATCATTTACAGCGTCGAGAAACCCGCCATTCACTACGCGTTGGTCGCGACCGTGGGCGTGCTGCTAGCCACCGACCTGTTCCTCGTCTTGGAACTTGCCCACCCGTACATCGGCGACACTGCGACGTCCCCGGAGCCGCTGGACGCGGTTATCCAGGTCCTGTCGGCGCCCCCGGCGTAGTCACCACGCATGTACGGGGACCGCGGTGATCGGCATCTGTCGTTCCTGAGATCGCCCGCGCTGTTCTGCGCACTCCGGCAGCGAAAGCAGTGCTTTGGTGGCGTCTCCTGGCTCAGAGGCTTGCCGCGAAGTCGTGGAGGCTGGTGACGGTCGCCTGGTATGCGTCGGGCATGTGCGCCGGCAACATCATGTCGGCGGCGTGGCAGGCGCCCGGAACGGTCCGCAGGCTGGCTGTGACTCAGCGCGCTTGAGCTTGTGGTAGTAGGCGACGCGACGCCCTCGTCGCGAACCGGGTCCAGCTGATTGACCGAGATGAGATGCGGTGGCAATCCGGCTAATTCATCGACGGTGGCGTGGAAGGGAACGAGGAAAGGCGCGACTTCATCGGCTCCCGACGATCGGAGCAACAAGGCTTTCCATTCGGGCGCCAGCGCGAGCGGCACCGATACCGGCGACGATGACGAGACCGATTCCGAACGCCTCGCCAACATCGGGCACTTGGTCCAGCATTACTAGGCCCGCGAGCATTGCGAAGGCTGGTTCCACAGCCATCAGCATGCCGAATGCCCCAGCGGTGAGTCGGCGCAGCGCAAAAAACTCAAGCAAGAAAGGCAGTACCGGGCACAGCACCGCAATCCCGAGACCGATCAAAATCAGCTCCGGGGTGAGGCGAGGAATGACCGTGGGGCCGACGATCACTGTGCTCACGACTCCGGACACAACCATCGACAGAGCCAGTCCGTCGATTCCGGCGACTTCGTCGCCAACCCGTTGCGTCTGCACGATGTACAACGCCCACAGTCCTCCCGCGCCGACCGCGTAAAGCACGCCGAGCGGATCGATCGCGCCGTCCCACGGCTGGGTGAGCAGCAGGACACCGATAGCCGCGACGACTGGCCAGACAAACCGTCGCGGACGATCAACCACCACGGCGAGACCGAGCGGGCCAATGAAATTCAAGGCACACGCGGTGCCCAGCGGGATTCGCGCCAGGGGGCGGCCTGGAAGATCAGCGTGATCCCCACTGTGACAACGTCGAGCACAAAGCATGCGACAAAGGCGCGTCGGGTGAACCGGGCACGTCTTGGCCGCGCGAAGACGAGCAGCATCAGTAGGCCTGCCCACCCCATCCGGATCCACCCGGCCCCGTTGGTGCCGAGACGGTCGACCAGTCCGATCGAGAGCGCCAATCCGATCTGGATAAAGATCAACGACCCCAGCGCCATCGCGGTCCCGGTGACCGCCCGTGTCGTCAGCCTGCGGTCCGTTGTTCGCCGCGGTAACGGTTGCGGGCGATCAAGGTGACGTGCAGATCCTCGATCAGTGGGGACAGGAAATCCCGCTTGAAGTCGTCGTCACCCACCGAGCGCGCGCTGACGTACATGAAGGTCAGTGCGAACAGAATCAGCGTCATGTTGATCAGTGACTGCGGCACCGGGATGGTCATGCCGAGGATGGTTCCGTCGCTTGGGCCGTCGCCGGTCCATTTCGCCAGTAGCGCCGGGCTGAGCACGATCAGGCCCAGGGCGAAGTAGATGGCGGCGGATCGCGACCACCAGCAGATGCGCGATCTGGGCGGCGGCCAGCACGACGACGACGTTGATCCGCTCCCCCGTGCTCAGCGGATCGTTGACCGGTGAGTCGGGCATCGCCGCGAAGGGCGTGGCGCTGAGATCATGAGCGGCGCTGTGCGGGGCGCTGACCGCCTCCAGCATCGGCCGCACCCGCGAGTGACTCGCCGAGACGATGAAGGCGGTCGTCACGAACAGCAGGAAGAGCACGACCATCCATAGGCGGGTTCGGCTGATCGTCGACGCCAGCACCCAGGCGTAGGTGTTGAGGAACCCCACCACGGTCAGCAACATCACCGGGAGGGCCCGGACGAACAGGGCGCCCATCGCCGCGACCTGAACCATCGTCAACCGGGATGCCCATCCAGCACCGCGCTGACACCGGAGGCGGTGCATAGCGCCACCACCACGATGACGACGGCGCCGCCCAGCAGGTGCGAGTAGCGCGACCGGGCCCGTGGTGTCAGCGCAGCGGGCAGTCCCCGGTCGAGGAACCACTATTCGGCCGCGTCGCGGCTGTTGTGGCCGGTCACCTAGCCTGGGTGGGCTGAATGCTTTGTTCGAAGCTGAATACGTTGTCGGGGTCGTATTTCGCCTTGATCGTGCGGAGCCGGCCGACATTGGCTCCCCAGTAGGCGGTCTCCCAGTCCGCCATTCCGGCATTGGGCACGTTGACGTAGGCGCCGTTCACGTAGGGCGCCAACGCTTCGGCGAACTCGGCGATCCAGGCTAGACACTCCGGCGTCAGCGGATCGGCCTCGCCGGGTGTCTCAGCCGGTATCTCGCCACGACGAGGGCCCCAGCCGGCACCCGGCTCGGCGTAGAAGAGCGCGTTGCGGTGGGCGAACGCCGATCCGCCGGGAGGCTCACTGCCCGTGACGGCTCCGCCGAAGGCATTGGTGAAGTAGTTGCATTCCGCCGTAGGGGCTTTCGCCATGAACGACCCGACCAGGCTTATCGCCTCGGCGGGAAACGGTTCGGAGATGAACTGCGAGGCGAACTTCCAGTTCGCGGGCTCCTCGGGTGTGGGTATCTGGAATCCCGCGTAGGTGTCGGCCCAGTTCGCGTTCTTCATCACGACATCGGGAGTGCCGACCGACAGGATCGGCGCCAGCAGCTGGGCCGCCTCCGCCTCCGACCCGGATACGAGAGCACCGACCAGCTGGACCTCGTCGGCGCGGATCTCGAGCTGGCTGGTGAGCCGGTTGTCGGTATGGGGAGCGGAGCGCTGCCAGGCCTCGAAGACCCCGGGGAGGTCGCCAAGACCCGGCCACGCCGCGGTGATGTAGACGGTCTGCGTCAGTCGATGAACCTGGTAGGTCAGTGAGGTGACGATCCCGAAATTGCCGTTGCCTGCGCCGCGCAGCGCCCAGAGCAGATCTATGTTGTTCTGCTCGTCGGCGATGATCGCCTCGGCCCCATTGGCGCCCGACGCGACGACCACCTCTGCCGCCATGAGGTTGTCGGAGGCCATGCCGAAGGTACGGGTCAGGAGCCCGAAACCGCCGCCGAGGGTCGCGCCGACCAGGCCGACGGATCCTTCGGTGCCCGTCGGCGCCGCATAGCCAGCCTTGCCGAGCTCGGTCACGGCTTCCAGCTGGTTAAGCCCGGCACCAACAGTCGCAGTGCTCGATGCCATGTCGATCGTCGCCGACTTCAGTTCGCTGACATCGATCACGATTCCCTTGTCGACATTGGACCAGCCCTCAAGGCAGTGACGGCCACTACGCACCCGAAGCAGGACATTGTTCTGCCGCGCCCATGTGAGGGCATTGACAACGTCCTGCGTCTCCTGGGCAAACACGATCACCGTCGGATCGTGGCTGAAGAGCAGGTTCCAGCCGGCGCTTGCCGTCGGGTAATCGGTGTCGCCCGGGCGGATGATCCGGCCGGTCAGCTCGGCCGGTCGTGCCGTGATGGACGTCATTTGGTCATCGCAGGCGGGGCCGCGAAGATGTCCTCGCCCGGCTCGGTGTCGAGCACCTCCCGGTTGAAGATCATCATGTACGCGAAGTAGACACCCCCAGCCAAGATCAGGCCGAGCACGACCAGCGTGGGGATGGTGGCGTCCCCGGGCGTGACGAGGAAGACCAGCGCGGCTACTACCCAGATCAGCGCAGCGATCGCAACCGGCAGCTCGAAACGGCCGAGGCTGAACCCGCCCTCCCTGTGCTCGAGCCGTTTGCGCACAGCCAGGTAGAGGATCATGACCGCGCCGTAAATGAGTGCAGGCAGGATCGTCCCCCCGATGATCAATTGCATCAGGGCTGCACCGGGAAGCGCGACCATCAGGACGACGCCCACGACCAGGATCAAGATCGTCGCAGGGAGCGGGGTTTGCGTGCGCGGGTTCACCCGTCGCATCAAGACGTGCGCCGGGAAGCGTTTGTCCCTTGCCATGGCGAACACCTGCCGTGAGCATGCCGCCATCACCACCATGCCGGCACCGAACATCGCGATCGCGATGCCTGCCAAGAGGATTCGTTCGGCGACCGGCCCGAGCTGACTGCGAATGATCGCGGCGACTGGCGAACCGCTGGCGGTTACGCCCGGAACGTCCTTGATCGCGACGGTGAGCGCGATGAGGAACAAGAGTCCAAGCACTCCCGCGGCGACCACCGATGCCACGATTGCGCGTGGGACGCTGCGGAACGGATCCTTGGCCTCCTCGGCCAGGTTCGCCGCGGAATCGAAGCCCACCAACGTGGTCAGGCCCATGATCATCGCGGCCATCAACCCGCCGCCGATCGCGAAGTAGTTGGCGTCTGCTGCTGTGATACCGCGGGAGGTGAGGTTGCCGATGTCGCCGCCGCCGGTGAACACCATGACGGCGCCCAGACCAAGTATCAACACCACCACGATGGCCAACTCA
>JAOPVX010000357.1 GCA_025965975.1 Mycobacterium sp.
ACGGCAGCCTCTACAAAGGCGATTTAGACGAGGTTGCGCGGCGGATGGGTGCCGGGTGTGTGTACCCGGTGCGTACCGACGCGGCCTAAAACCATTCTGACCAGCTGGCCTACACGGGTTCGAATCCCGTCACTCGCTCGGAAGATCTGCCGATCGTCAGAGAGCTGGTAGCACGTCTTGCCCTCGACCCTCTGTTAGCAAAAGCAGCGCTGAAACGGCAGCATGGTGCACCGGAGCCACCATTGCTTGGCACCGAGCCGGCTGCTCGCGTATGGACGTTGGCGAACGAAACAGCCGATCCCGCTACGCATCCGGTGCTCGACATCGGCGGAGAGACCGGGCGCAATACCCTGGCCCTTGCACGTCGTGGCCACCCCGTCGACGTGGTGGAGATGACTCCCAAGTTCGCCGACACGATTCGCGCCGACGCCGATCGGGAGTCACTCAATGTGCGCGTGACCCAGCGTGACATCTTCACCACCGACGATGATCTGCGGCGCGACTATCGGATGATCGTGCTCTCCGAGGTGGTGTCCGATTTTCGGACGTCACAGCAGCTGCGCGCCTTGTTCGAACTCGCCACTCCTCGAAGCCGGGCTACACAACAATTGTCACGCCAAACGAGGCGTCCGCTGCGGCATCCGGATTGCCCCTGCAGCTCATTTCCGACGACTCGGTGTACGAGTACGAGAAGTCGCACCTGCCCGAAGGAACCTGGCCGCCGACAAGCTGGTACGCCGACTGGGTCAGCGGCCTCGACGTGTTCGATCTGCGGCGTGAGGACTGTCCCATCGAAATGCGCTGGCTCGTGTACCAGAAGCCGACTTGGTAGCCTTCGTTAGCATCGGGCGTGGCCAAACTCGAGCTATCCCGCAAGCTGTCGCTGCCTCCCGAGGATGCGTGGGCGCATGCATCGAATCTTTCCGAACTGGGTGATTGGTTGGTGATGCATCAGGGGTGGCGTGGCCAGCCGCCCACGGAACTGACACCGGGAGCGACGCTCGTCGGCGTGGCCGGCGCCAAGGGACTACGCAATCGGGTCACCTGGACGGTGCGCGACGTTGAACCGCCGCGATTGCTCGAGATGACCGGCGACGGTGTTGGCGGCACCAAGTACGCGCTGACGATGACGGTTTCTCCGACCGCTTCCGGTTGCGAGTTCACTGTCAAGATCGATCTGGGTGGCAGACCGTTGTTCGGGCCGATCGGGGCGGTCGCCGCCCGCGCCGTCAGAGGTGACATCGAACGATCGATTCAGCGCTTCGAGGCCTTGTACAGCTGAGAACGTCCAAAGGGAAGTTTGCTAGCAAAGCACATTGTGCTGCACCGTGTTTCGATTCCTGGTTACCGATGCGGCATTGCTTCACAACGTCTCGACAACCGTCACAGCTTTCTCTTGAGTAACTTCAGTAACACCGGGAACGATCCGTCGGTGGCCCTGCCGTCAACGAAATCCGGGAAGACCCCCATGTCACGCACCACGAATCGCCTGGCTTTCGCTGCGGCGACAGTCACACACTTCCGTCGCCTGCTCCATACACCTCAAATATTGAGCCGTCTTGTCTGCTCGTGCGGACGACAACGGTGTCGGTCGGCGATCCTGCACGGCGGCGTGCGGTGCATCCACCACGGCCACAAGTCGTGGCGGTCGCCGCCTGGGTAGCGTCCCGGTCCCGGAGTGCCGGAAAGTATGGCCGGCGGTGTCCAGGCTGGCGTTGAAAGGCATCTCTGCATTGCCGCCGCCGTGCTCATCGCGTTCGGGCTGCCCCGGCTGTGGGCGCGGTTGAGTCGACCCTGCGGCATCGGTAACGTCGCCGCCGACACCGAGCAGCCTAATTGCTATTGCTGCCGGGAGGCTCGATGCGAGCGGAGCGCTTCCGCCTGCAGGGCGGTACTCGATGGTGGCCTATCCGGCGTGTGGATTGTGTCCCTTACCTGTAGTTGTCACAGCGATTGGGGGAGTCGTCGCATCCGGCGTTGCCGGCGTCGCAGCAGTCGCAGCCGTCACACTCGGAGGCGCTTGGGGTCCTTTGGTGCAGGCGACGTCGTACTGCGACTTGGGGCTGTAGTGCTGTCCGCCGATACCACCGTTGACGCTGTTGATGCCGGGCTCGTTGAACGGTGACCCGGGTGAAGAGCTGGAGTGGCCCGGTGTGGTGCCTCCGGCGGCTTCGCTAGCCTGGCAGGACTGGCTCGGTGGTCCCGTTCCGCTGGGGTTCCCGCCTCCGGCGTATGCCATCGGCGCCGCGGCGCCGCTGACGATGATGCCGGCCAGACAGCTTGCGGCAAAGAGCTTGTGCATCATGATCGCGTTCCGTTCCGGTGCGCGTCCGGCGCGCACCTATACCTTGAACACGTTGCTGAGCGGCGGCCAGTTCGACCTTCACACGGTCGCGCCAAGCTGTGAATTCGCTGGGCGCCCGACGTCAAGAGTAACCGGACCGGACGCCGTCACTCGCTTGCCGCCAGCGCTGTTACGCGACGTAGCACATTGCGCGCGGGGGCGATCGTCGCGTTATTGCGGCGATTGTCGCAACGTTGTCAACTAGGTGCGAACTCCGAGAGTTGACGGGGGACGGCTTGAGACGATTTCGACTGGTCAGGCCCGTTCGACAGTCATTGCAAGACCATCAAATTCAGGCCCCTGTACGACTGGGCGTCAAGTAGTCGCAGGTTCAAATCCTGTCGGCCCGACCCTGTCAGCCCGACCGACATCAGTGCAGGTCATAGCGATAGCCGCCGCTACCGCGCAATCGGTTGACGCCCGTGGGGCGAGTCGAGCGTCGATCCCTGGAGTTGTGCGGTGCTGCGTGAGGGGCGTGTCGGGCCGCGATCAGGACGGTGAGAGCGAGGGCGAGTAGTGCGGACTCAACCAAGAGACTTACGACACCGAGTGGTTCGGTCCAATTGCCGAGGTCGTCGTCGTAGTCGGGTCGTAGTCGGGTAGTCCGGGACCGCGGGACAGAACATATCCCAGCAGGGGTCCCGCCGAGACGAAGATGGCTGCGATGGTCATGCTGCGGCGCTCAACCTTGACGCGAGCGACAAAAGCAAAGCCGCGGCGGTGAGCACGGACACACCCTCTAAGAGATGGTAGCCGACGCCGACATAGTCGGGGGTCTTCGAGCCGGGGAAACCGCACTGGTCGGCGATGTGGATTCTCGCGACCGCCAACGCCAGTGCGGCACCTGCGAATCGTGCGACGAACACCGGCGTGGCACGGAACGGATCAGACATGCGCACGTTCCTCCTCGCCGGAGGCGCCCGCGGCCCTGGTTCACGCCGCTACGATTAGACCTCTGCCGTTGTACACGCATCACCACGGAAGTTCGTTCAATGCAATGCGATTCAGCAATCCGAATCAATCTACGCTAGCGACAATTTTCAGCGAGATATCTCGACGGGTTGCCGGAGGAACGCTGGCGGCCACCACCATGGCGTCCTAAACAGTCGGGGCAACAACGGGATTGAGATCAATCCGCTCGTGCGCAATGCTGCCGTCAGTGTGCCCGCAGTGTCTTGAGTTGGTGTCTCGCTGTCTACGGAAGTCGCTACCGTTTGCCAACACAAACACATTTTGCAAGTTTGCTTTGAACCTGCTGGGGGTCGCAACTCGTTAACAGAGTAGGTCGGGGAGCTCGGCAGGGCGCAACATTTCAACAAAGGAGTGACCATGACTACTCGGTACGCAAAAATCAAGAGGTTTGCGGGTATGGCCGTGATGGCGACGGCGGTGACAGCAGTAGGTTTGGGCCTCGGCTCGGGCACGGCCCAAGCCAATACAAACCATCCCTGCGCGCCCCCGCACATGATGGTCTGCAATCAAATCCAAACCCACGTGCAAAAAACCGATAACTTCTTCGACCGCGTCCAGGGTGTGTTTCGCGTCGGCGAGGGCACCCGGTTTGATAACAGGGTCGACCGGCTCTTCGGCGTGAAGTAGGCGAGAAGCGCTGGGCGGCAGCGACGCCGGGGTCGGACTCAGCGCGGATGCTAGATCCGCTCGACGATGGCGCCCGGTGGACGGTGCTCCGCCGGCACCATCGTGATCAGCGCCGTGCCTTGATCAGTGCGCCCCCCCGTTCGGGCAGCGCGATGGTGATCTCACCCGACTGACGGCACCCGCGACACAGTGGCCGAGTACGGTCCCCCAAGGGCTGTCGCAGTACTGGTCTCACGGGTCGGTTCAAACCGGGTCGCAGCCGTCCCACGTGAGCGTTGCGTCCTCGGGATGCGATGTGGTCCTCGGCTATTCGACTTGACTGTCAGCAGCTGGGTGTTTGGGGTAGGTCGAGGAGCCGGTTGCTGATGGGGCGCAGTTGCGGGTCGGCGTCGGCCACGGGCAACACCGTCCCGTCGGGGTATCGGGCGAGCCAGTCCTTGGCGGCCTGGGCGGTGGCGAAGTAGCGGCCGGGGTTGCAGGTGGTCGCGCGGCCGGCAGGGTCAAGGAGCGTGCGGTGCCGGGTACTGGGTGCCGCCGGCGGCGTGGGGGTGCTGACGCACCAGTCGGACGTTCCCGTACCCTTCCACCATGGTCAGGATCGCGTGCTGCCAGATCGACCCGACGATCGGCGATCTGGCGGTCAACGCCGAGGTGATCGAGGCGCAGATCCGTGACGCGGTGAACGTCGGCGCCGACGTCATCGTGCTTCCCGAGCTCGCCACGTCCGGCTACATGTTCGCCGCTGCTGACGAAGCGCGAACGGTCGCACTCACGCCGGCAGACCCTGCGTTCGCCAAATGGTCTGCGGTCGCGGGTAATTCGATCGTCATCGGTGGTTTCTGCGAACTGGGCGACGACGCAAGGCTTTACAACAGCGCGGTGATGGTGGACGCGGACGGAGTGGTCGCCTGTTATCGCAAGACGCACCTGTGGGACCGCGAGAAGCTGATTTTTGCCGCTGGCGGCGCACTGCCGCCGGTCGTCAAGACCAAGCATGGTGCCATCGCGGTGATGGTCTGCTACGACTTGGAGTTCGGTGAACTCACCCGACGGGTCGCGCTGGACGGGGCAGAACTGATCGTCGCCCCGGTCAATTGGCCGCTGTTTGCCCGGCCCGAGGGCGAACATCCGGGAGAGGTCATCACCGCGATGTCGACGGCCAGGACCAACAAGGTCGCGATCGCGTGCTGCGACCGGGCCGGTGTCGAGCGCGGCCAGCAGTGGACGGAAGGCACCGCGATCATCGACCCCGACGGGTGGGTCATCGCCTCGGCAGGTCCCGGTACCGCCATGGCGGTCGCCGACGTCGACCTGGCGGCCACGCACGATAAGACGCTCACCGAGTTGGTCGACTTGTTCGCCGACCGCCGAGTCGACCTCTACTAGCGCATCAGCGCTTCGAAGATCTCTCGGTAGTGCAGGTGTGCCATGAAGTGGCCACCGTCGCGAATATTCAAGGTGGCGTTGGGGATTCGCGAAGCAAGGCGGTGTGGCCAGCTAGGGTTGACGAGTTCGTCGCGCGTGCCCGCCCATACGTCGAGCCCTACGTTGAGTTCCTCGGGAGCAAAACCCCATGGGCGCATCCACGCCCGATACTCCTCGACAGCACCCGACGACTGCCTCGTGGCCTCTCGTGACATTCGGGCGAAGGCGCCGAACCCTTCGTTGCGGATGACCGCACCGTCGGCCGGTCCCAGCTCACGGGCGCCCAGTCGCCCGTACAGCGCCGGAGTGGCGCCTGCCGCGAAGCGCATCACTCGGAAACACTGTGCTGCGAGCCATGGCGCCCGCAGGGACGTCCGGGTCAGGAACCGGTCCATGGCAGGCAGTTCGTCAAACACTCCCGGCTCGGTCAGCGGCAGCGCGCCCGCGATGATTGCGACCCGCGTGACCCGGTCGGGCAGGGCGTGACCCACCGCGGCCGCGTACTGTCCGCCCATCGACCAGCCCATCACGGCGAACCGCTGTATGTCGATCCGATCGAGCAGTTCTGCGACGTCGCGCGCCCAGTCAAGGACGGTGCGGCCTGGCTGCGGATCCGACAGCCCGACGCCGGGCCGGTCGGGGGAGATCACCCTGACACCGGCTTCGGCTGCGACGGCGTCCGCGGCGGCGACGTCGAGGCGACAGGCGAGACCGCCGTGCGCGTTGATGACGGGAAAGCCATCTCTGGTTCCGTACTGGGCATAACCCATGGACCGTCCGTCTCGCAGCCGGACGACACGATCAACGGCGACCTGCATCTCGTTGATCATGTCTTACCCGTCAGCCGTCCGGCGGCGAACCGAGCCGCTGTGGCACCTTGGTGGGGCGGTCTGGTTGAAAGATCCACCTGGTCGACCCCCCGTACCCCGGTAGGCGGCGGCAAAACGGTAGCCTGCGCAAACTGGCCGCGTTGAGTGAAATCCGGTAAAGATCGCCGATTTTGACGCCGTCGTAGAGGCCGATCGCGACTTCCCTTGCGGCCGTGGCACGTTCGCGCCAATGTCAACGACCTGCGGATTTTCGCTGTGCCGCTGTTGATCTGGGTCACGCCGGTGGTGCCATTGCGACGCGGGCGGGCGAACCGGTGGCGGCGTCGTTTCGATCACTGTAGGTGCGCTTACGGCGTAACTGCCGGTTACGATCGGGTGTCGTGAATCGCGCCCCTGGTCAACTGGCAACGGGTTACTGTCTCGGGTGGCGCTGCAACTGACACTGGGAGGGCATGGATGAGCGGCTATCAGACCATCGTGGTCGGCACGGACGGATCGGATTCGTCGCTGCGCGCGGTGGACAAGGCCGGCCAGATCGCCGCAGGGTCGGACGCGAAGGTGATCGTGGCGACGGCCTACTTTCCCCAGAGCGAAGATCAGCGCGCCGCCGACGTCCTCAAGGACGAGGGCTACAAGATGGCGGGCAACGCGCCGATCTACGCGATCCTGCGTGAGGCCAGGGACCGGGCGAAGGCGGCGGGAGCGGCCAACGTCGAGGAGAAGGCGATCATCGGCGCGCCCGTTGACGCGCTCGTCGATCTCGCGGTGGAGGTCAAGGCGGATCTGCTCGTGGTGGGCAACGTCGGGCTGAGCACCATCGCCGGGCGGCTGCTCGGTTCGGTGCCCGCCAATGTCGCACGCCGGTCCAGGACCGACGTGCTGATCGTGCACACGACGCCCTGAGGGTCGTTAGGTACTCGACGCCTTGGCGATCTCGGCGATCGCCGCATCAAGTGTCGCGTTGAACTCCTGATCGCTCTGCTGCGCGGTCAGCCCCTCGGTCAGCGCCCGCGAGAAGCTGGCGATGACACCTGTGTTGCGCGCGAGGCGCTCGCACGCCTCATCCCTGCTGTAGCCGCCGGACAACGCAACAACGCGAACCACCTTGGGGTGGTCGACGAGCTCGCTGTACAGGTTGTCGGCGTCAGGCAGCGTCAGCTTCAGCATGACGGCCTGGTCGTCGGCGAGGCCGTTGACACCGTCCAAAAGCGCCGCCTTGAGCTGCTGTTCGGCTTCCGCCTTCTGCGGGCTGTGGATGTCGACCTCCGGCTCGATGATCGGGACGAGGCCCGCGGCAAGGATTTGGCGGCCGATCTCGAACTGCTGCTCGACGACCGCGTCGAGGCCTGCGCCTGGCAGCTTGATGACCGAGCGCATCTTCGTGCCGAACACCTCGTTGTCGCGGGCCCGGGCGAGTAGCTCGTCGAGTCCGGGGATTGGCTTCATCACCTGCGCGCCGTCCTGCTCATCGGCCAGGCCCTTGTCGACCTTGAGAAAGGGCACGGTG
>JAOPVX010000360.1 GCA_025965975.1 Mycobacterium sp.
CGGTGGTCGCCATCGGTGCGCCACATCAACGCTTCCCAAGCGCTGAGGTCTTGTCCTCCGCCCCATGAGGCAAGTGCATCGTCGTCGGTGCTAGGCATCGTGATCAGCCCTCTCGGTCAACGCCGAAGCGCGGTCGACGGCGGTTGTCACCTGCAGGATCAGTTCGGCTACCCGGGCGGGGTCGTCGGACATCGGGACGTGCCCGACGTCCCGAAGGCGGATCAACTCGGCCCCTGGTATCCGTTCGAGCATCGCTGCCCCGAAGCCGGCGAACGGCAGCACCCGGTCGCGGTCAGCCCACACGAGCCGCACGGGATAGTCCCGATCGGCAGGTAGGGGTTGCACCTGGCGAAGCGGGATCTCGCGCAGCAGTGGCACGACGACGGGAGCCAGCGCACCGGCCCGGATGTAGGCCGCCAAGTCCTCGGGTGGGACGCGACCGGGGTGGGCGACCTGGCCGGCCAACAGCGGCCAGCGCAGCAGGGCGTTGCCGGAGATGGCGTCGGCGCGGGATGCGTAGCGGCCGAGCCCTGCGACCGAGAGCCGTATCGCGGCTGCCCGCGCCTCGATGCTGCGCTGCGAGCGCCACGCCCCTGCCGGGCTGAACAACACCAGGGAGCGCGCGCGGCCGCGGCGCGCGAGCTCGATTCCGAGCCACCCGCCGATGGAGTTACCGGCAATGTGCACCTTCTGCAGGCCCAGCTTGTCGAGCTCGTCTTCCAGGGCATCAGCAAGGGCATGAACAGATGGCGTAACCTGCGGATCCAGTGGCGGCCCACCGCCGTGCCCCGCCAGGGTCGGCACGATGACGTCATGGTGCGGCTCGAGATGCGGCAGGACCGGCGACCACGCCCGCCAGATCGCGCCGACCCCGTGCAGCAGTAACAACGGCGTTCCGGTTCCAGCACGGTGGCTCGGGGTCAGCGGCAGCACCGGGATTACGGCACGCGTTCTATGGGCGCGGCGCCGCCCGAGGATAGCCGCCGCGGCCACGGCGCTGCCGGCCAGGAGCGCCGTGGCCACGGTGGTCGTCCATCGGCGGGGATTGTTCGCCATTGAATACTGTCCGAACTCGGTTAGGGCGTCAGCACGGCCTTGAGGACCTCGCCGCGGTGCTGGGCCTCCACCGCCTCGTTGATTTGGGCCAGCGGCATCGTGGTGATCAGCTTGTCGAACGGGAACTTCCCCTGACTATGCAGATCGAGCAGGTAGGGGATGAACGTTTGCGGATCGGCGTCACCTTCAACGATGCCTCGGATCGTCAGTCCGAGAAGGGGCGGCTGGAACAGCCCGACCGCAAAGACGGCCTGCGGGTCGGCGGGCACGCCGATCAAGCCGAGCATGCCCCGTACCCCAAGGGAGGCAAGCAGTTGTTCCACGACGGGAGTCACCGCGGTGCTGTCGATGGCGTAGTCCGCGCCCGCCGGTGCGATCTCCCGGATCTGCTCGGACAGTGGGCCGGCCTTCGGGTCGATGGTGTGGGTGGCGCCGAGCTCGGTGGCCAGCGCCCGCCTGCTGTCGTGTAGGTCGACCGCGATGATCGACGCTGCCTCGCGTACGACGGCGGCCATTACGGCGGACAGTCCCACCGCTCCGGCGCCGGCGACGACGACCGTCGATGCGGGCTGCACGTCGAGTGAGTTCATCACCGCGCCGGCCCCGGTCTGGATGCCGCAGCCAAGCGGGCCCACCAGTTCGACCGGGGCGCCCGGCGGCAGCTTGACGACGTTGCGTTCGTGCGCCAGCGCATGCGTCGCCAGCGACGACTGACCGAAGAAGTTGCTCCCCAATTTGGTTCCGGCAGAGGCCAACCCGGAGGATCCGTCGGGGCGCACCCCGCCGAAGTTGTACTGGAGGAAACCGTGGCAGTACGCCGGTTGACCCTTCGAGCACTGAGGGCATGCGGCGCAGCTGTGGAAGCTGATCGCGACCTGATCACCGACAGCGATCGTCGTCACGTCGGTGCCGACTTCTACCACGGTTCCACTGCCCTCGTGGCCCAGGACGCCGGGAAGCGGGAACGGCAGGTGCCCGTGCTGGACTGCGATGTCGGTGTGGCAGATGCCGGCTCCGGCGATCTGCACCACCACTTCATCGGGTGCCGGGTCTTGAAGTTCGACCTCCGTGATGGTGAATGGCGCGCCCACCTCCTGTACTACGGCGGCTGAGATTTGCATCCGCTTCCCCTTAACTGTTCGGCGGCGTTGGTCCGCGGCGCTTCCCGCGCGGACGTGACAATCCGGTGTCGGGGTCGCGAGCGCTGACCCCTGCGTTGCGAGTGTGACCGACCGACTGCACCGCACGCGTCACCACATCGGGCGGTTCTCCACCCCGCAGCGGAGGTATCTCGTCCCAAACACTCTTGGCTGCACCGGATCGACTGTTCATAGTGGGATGGCCATAACTCAGAGTGACGGCCGCAAGCTCCCCGCCCGGCACCGCGTGCGCCTCCGCCCCAACCCAGGCATGCCCGCGCGGTGCCGGGTCCGGGCTTCCGGATCAGCCCCAGAAGCGATGGCCCCACCCACAAAGGGGAAGCGAAGCGAGATGACACCCTCACCGCAGGTGATCTCGGTCGAGGAGCTCATCGAGCGAATCAAGGCCGGCCCTGGCGGCCCAAGGATCGCGGCCTTCTTCGACTTCGACGGAACCCTGATCCAGGGATATTCGGCCAGCGCTTTGATCACGCACCGCGCTCGTAACTTCGAACTGGGACCCGACGAGTTTGTCCGCACAATGCGCGCTGCGCTCGGTGGCCCCCTCGACGAACCCGCCTTCAAAGACCTGATGCTGCAGGGAATACGGGGTTGGGTGGGCCGGACCGACGACGAGCTGCTGGAACTTGGGCAACAACTATTCGCCCAGGAAATCGCCGGTGCGCTGTTCCATGGGACATGGCGGCTGGTGCGCGCCCACCAAAACAAGGGCCACACCGTAGTCATCGCGACGTCCGCGACACGCATGCAGGTGCAGCCCATGGCCAGCGAATTGGGTATCGACCATGTCTTATGCACGGAGCTCGAGACGGAGGACGGTGTGCTCACCGGCCACATAGCAGGACGCCCGCCGTGGGGGGCAGGCAAGCAAGCCGCGGTCTGTGAATTCGCCAGACGCGAAAAAATCCCACTGAAGAACTGCCACGCTTACGCCAATGGCGGCGAGGACGTGGCCTTTCTAGACGCGGTCGGCTTCCCGCATCCGATCAACCCGGGGTCGGACCTCGCCCGCCACGCCGCTGCGAGCGGGTGGGACGTCGTGCGGTTCAAGACCAAGCGAAGCCAATACCATCCGATGGCGTTGGTTCGGACGACCGGCGTGTTCGGCGGCTTCGCCGCGGCGGTGAGCGCGGGCGCGATAGTCGGGGTGTTGACGAACGATAGCCGGGGCGGCGTCGACCTTGCCACGTCCCTGTTCGGTCGCCTCGCAGGGCAGCTCGGCAATATCCAGTTCGACGTCATCGGCGAGCAACACACGACGCGTCGTCCCGCGGTGTTCTTCATCAATCATCAGAGCACGCTGATCGACGCGCTCGTCACCTCACGAGTCGTGCAACGTGGCTTCACCGTGGTGGCCAAGGCCGAGGTGAAGCAAATACCCGTGCTCGGACCGCTACTCAGCCTGGCCGACGTCGCCTTCGTGGACCGGTCAAGCACGTCAAAGGCGGTCTCGGCGTTGCAGCCCGCGGTGGACAGGCTGCGCGCCGGCATTTCGATCGCCATCTCGCCCGAAGGCACCCGGTCGCTGAGTCCGAAAGTCGGTGCGTTCAAGAAGGGCGGCTTTCACCTGGCCCGCGACGCGGGGGTTCCGATCGTTCCGATCGTCATCCGCAATGCGGGCGAAATCATGTGGCGCAACGCGAAGGTGGCCCAGGAAGGCACGCTCGAGATCGTTGTCCACGAACCGGTTCCGACTGCCGACTGGACCAAGGCCGATCTCGATGAATGGGTGCCGCGAATGCGCGAGCTATATGTCGACACCCTCGATGATTGGCCGGGCGTCGATGCCGGTAAGAGGTGGTCAGCGGCAATCGCTGAGGCAACCGGGACGGCGGCGCCGAGATGATCACGCTCGCTGCACTGTTGTCGCGCCAAGGCGACCGTCCGGAGATCGCTGCGCTCCTCGCCTCCGACGAATTTCTGAGCGCCACAGCACAATTAGCGTCACAATTGGGTCGTGATGTAGCCGACGTGCAGGCCGAGGGCGCGGTCTACGTGCACGAGATGGCGGCATCTCACGTTCCTCCTGTCGTGCGCGCATGGCACGCAATGTCCGCGTGGATGGTCCGCGGATTCCAGGTCGTCATCGACGACGACGACCTGGCCACGCTGCGGGCACTCGACCGCGACAACGCCCTGATCTTCTTGATCTCGCACCGCTCCTACCTGGATCAGTTCTCCTTTCCACCACGTCTCACGCAGGGCGGCATTGCGCCGACGTTCGGGCTGGCCGGCGCCAACCTCAATTTCTTTCCGCTGGGCACATTGGCCCGCCGTAACGGGTTCATCCCCGTTCGGCGGGCGACGGGGGACATACCGGTGTACCGGGTGGCCCTGCGTGCCCTCGTCGGCCGGATGGTGTCTGACGGCCGCAACCTAGTGTGGTCGATCGAGGGCGGCCGGACGCGCACCGGCAAACTGCGGCCACCGCGATACGGGTTGCTGAAGTATGTCACCGACGCGGTCGAATCCGTGCAGTCGGAGCAGACCCTCGCCATCCCGGTGTCGATCCTCTTCGACCAGTTGCCGTTGCACGAAGTCAAACTGATGGTCGAGGAGTCGCGCGGACTTCCCAAGCGGCCAGAGAACGCGCGCTGGCTGTTCAGTTACGCGCGTGGCCTGCGGCATCGCCTGGGACGCATCTACATCAACTTCGGCGCACCGGTTCCGCTGTATGAGCGAATGGTCGCGCTGCGCGCGGAGGGCTTGACCGATCGGCAGGTGGTCGAACGCGTCGCGCTGGACATCTGCCATCGCCTCAACCAGGCCACGCCGGTGTCTGCGACGGCCGCCGTGAGCGTCGCGATGCTCGGCGCCGACCGTGCCCTCACGCTCGACGAAGTGTGCGCCACCGTCGCACCGCTGGCGCGTTATCTTGTCGCCCGGGGTTGGCCGGTTGCCGGGGGTGCCGACCTCACCGACCGTGCCACGGTGTCGCAGACGCTGCACGACCTGGTGGGCTCTGGTGTGTTGACCAGCTACTCCGAGGGACCGGAAACGGTGTGGGGGATCGGCGACGACCAGCATCTGATCGTTGCGGTCTATCGCAACAGCGCAATCCATGTTCTGGTGATGAGAGCGATCGCCGAACTGGCCTTGCTGGCGATCGTGCAGACACCGGGAGCAACCAAGCGCACCGGGTGGGAGAAGGCGCTGGCGGTTCGCGAACTGCTGAAGTTCGATTTCTTCTTCGCCGGCCGCGACGAGTTCGCCGACGAGTTGTGGCGTGAGTTCGCGATCATGACCGGACGCGGCCAAGACCCGAGCGCACCGCTCGATAACGAAGAGGTCGCGCGGAGTCTGAATGAAAGTGACCTGGTGGTGGCGCATCTGGTGCTCAGGCCGTTCGTCGACGCCTACCGAGTGCTGGCCGAGGAGCTGACGAACGTCGGCACCGACCGCGGCGTCGATGAACAGCTACTGCTGAAGCGGTGTCTTCGCCTGGGCCGGCAATGGTCGCTACAGCACCGCATCACCGAGGAGTCGGTGTCAGGGGAAATGTTCAGCACCGCTGTGAAATTGGCGCGCCACCGCGGTCTGATCGACCCCGAGGGCGACGCAGACGACCTTGCGGATCGTCGGTCCGCCCTTCTCGCTGAGCTCGACGACCTACAGGGTTCGATTGCTGAGCTGGCACGGATTCGTCGGGATTTCGTGCGGGTGTGAGGAAGTCGACGGGAAATCCAGCTTTTCGCCCGGGTAACCGTTTGGTAATATGGTTAGACCATAACTTGTGGACAGTGACCTGGCTTTCAACGAAGAGAGGCAACCGATGACCGAGTTCACCGACATTTCCTACGAGGTCGACAACGGCCTGGCCTGGATCACCATCAATAGGCCGGAGCGATACAACGCCTTCCGGGCGCGCACCCTCGACGAACTGATCCGGGCGTTCAAATTGGCGTGGGGAAGCCCCGACGTCGGGGTCATCTGCCTCACGGGGGCCGGGGAAAAGGCGTTCTGTACCGGAGGAGACCAGAAGCAGCGCGCCGAGACCGGCGATTACGGACCGTCGGAAACCGGCCTGTTCGAGGTGGATACGTTGCATCGGGTCATCCGGGACGTGCCCAAGCCTGTCATCGCCGCCGTGAATGGGTTCGCGATCGGCGGAGGCCATGTCTTGCACGTGCTGTGCGATCTGACGATTGCCGCTGACACCGCGGTGTTCGGGCAGAACGGTCCTCGGGTCGGTTCGTTCGACGCCGGCTTCGGAACCGGCTATCTGGCGCGCGTAGTCGGCGAGAAGCGTGCCCGTGAGATCTGGTTCTTGTGCCGCAGGTATTCGGCGGAGCAGGCAGAAAAGTGGGGACTGGTCAACAAGGTGGTGCCTGCCGACGAGCTCAAGTCGGAGGTGCGGGCATGGGCCGATGAAATCTTGATGCTCTCGCCGACGGCTTTGAAGATCTTGAAGCAATCGTTCAACACTGACACCGAACAGTTCGCGTCGGTCGGTCAGATGGCGTACTCGAGCCTGAAGCTCTTCGGCGAGACGCCTGAAGCGCAGGAGGGTGTTAGCGCTTTCAACGAAAAGCGTGTACCCGAATTCGCTGCCTACCGAGGCAATTGAGCCGGGGACTTGGATGCGATGTTCAACGTCGAACGGCCCGGGTCGGAGGCCGACGAACGCGGGGGGTCGCTGGCGCCGGTCATCATCTCGCTGGTTAACACCTATGCCGGATTGTCCACGGCGGTAGCAGGTTTTGTGCTGGACACGACGGCCCTGGTCGTCGCGGGCCTGATCCTCGTCGTGTCCGCTGCGGTGCTGATGCGGTGGCCCGGATCCAAGCGCAGGCGAAAGGATGATCCGTGCGAGTCATTACGTCCATCGATGAGGCTATTGAGGCCGTCGGCCAGGAACTCGGCGTCTCCCAATGGGTTTCCGTCGATCAGGAACGCATCAACGCGTTCGCCGACGCCACCGGCGACCACCAGTGGATCCACGTCGACGTTGAGCGAGCCCGCACTGAAAGTCCT
>JAOPVX010000363.1 GCA_025965975.1 Mycobacterium sp.
GCGCTAGCCGCAGCCGGGGCGCACGTCGTCGGCGTCGCCCGCAGTGGCGGCACGGTGACTGCCGATGCCGCCGACCCCGATACTGCAGGCCGGCTCATCGACGAGCACCAACCACGCACGGTGGTGCTGTGCGCCGGGGCGACACCACAGATGAGCCCGCTGCAGGAGCAGACGTGGGAATCGTTCAGCCAGAACTGGAATGTCGACGTCGCCCAGGCATTCCACTGGATCCGCCATGCGCTGCAGCGCCCGTTGGCCCCCGGCAGCACCGTGGTCGCGATCTCCAGCGGCGCGGCGATCAACGGCTCGCCGCTCAGCGGCGGCTATGCGGGTGCCAAGGCCACCGTCCGGCTCGTCACCGGGTACGCCGCGCTCGAGTCGGAACGCGCCAGGCTGGGCATCGACTTCGTCTCGGTGCTGCCCGCGCTGACGCCTGCGACCGACCTCGGCGAGAAGGCGGTGGCGGCCTACGCCGAGCGCCAAGGCGTCGACGTGGACACGTTCGTCCAGTCCCTGCGGCCGGCCCTCACCGCGGAGCAAGTCGGAAAGTCCGTGCTGGAGATCGCCACGGGCCAGCGGCGGGACCACCGCGCATACACGCTGTCCTCCGCGGGCCTGTCACCGTTGGGCTGAGCACGCGCAAATGTGGGTATCCGTAGACATGGCGTTCAAACTCACATACACCGACGGACAAGAATCCGACTACGACGACGGCACGAAATGGAAAGTCGAGGACGGAGTGCTCAAGCTGGGCCGGGAGGAAGGGAACTGGAGCGTTTTCGTCTCCCCGGGTCACTGGGCCACGATCGAGATCGGCAAAGGCTCGAAAGAGAAGAAGCAGGACAAGGACGAGAAGGACAAAGGCGACAAGGACGACAAGGACCAGAAGGACGACACGGACGACACGGACGACACGGACGACACGGACGACAAGGACGATAAGGACGATAAGGACGAGGACTGAGCCTCAGACCTCGATGCGGGAACCGATGCTCACGGTTCGGTCGAGCGGCAGGGTGAAATAGGCGGCGGCGTCGGAAGTGATGTAGGACGTCGCAATGAAAAGCCGTTTGCGCCATTCAGGCATCGTGGGTTCGTCGCCAGGGACCAGCTCGAGCTTCGACAGGAAGTACGAAGCCGCGTCGACGTCGATGTGGCCTTCGGTGTGCGCGGGGTCGAGCAGGCCCAGCGCGGCAGGGACGTTCGGCCTTTCCATGTACCCGTAGCAGGCCCGAACGTGGATGATGCCGTCTCGTTTGTAGCCCAGCTCGTCGATCGTTGTCCGCTCTTCGTCGGTCAGGCGGGGGACCGGTACGGTCTCGATCGACATGACGATCACATGCCGATGCCGCACACGGTTGTGCTCGACGTTGGCCCGCATCGCAAGGGGTGCCGTCTCGTTGCCGCGATTGAGGAACACCGCCGTGCCCGCCACGCGCACCAGTGGCGGCTTGCAGTCCCGAAGGCCGTCGACAAACTCGCGCAGCGGACCCTCGGCCTTTTCCCTTGCGCGCGTGACGATTCCGCGACCCTTCTCCCAGGTTGTCATCACCGTGAAGGCGACGACGCCGATGAGCAGCGGCAGCCACGCGCCGTGCACCAGCTTGGTCATATTCGCCGCGAGGAACATCAGGTCCACCAGCAAGAGCAGGCCGCCTCCGGTCAAGACGACCCACAGCGGCCATCGCCACCGGGTATGGGCGTAGTAGAAGAACAGCGTCGTGGTGATCGTGATCGTTCCCGTCACTGCCATGCCGAACGCGTAGGCCAGCGCGGCCGAGCTGCGGAACGCGAAGACGAGGATCAGCACCGCCACCATCAGCAAGCCGTTGATCCACGGCACGTAGATCTGGCCGATCGTCGACGCCGAGGTGTGTGTGATCCGCAGCCGCGGCAGGTAGCCGAGCTGAGCCGCCTGCGACGCCACCGAGAATGCCCCGGTGATAACCGCCTGCGACGCGATGACGGTCGCCGCCGTAGCCAGCAGCACCATCGGAATCCGCGCCCACGCCGGGGTGAGCAAGAAGAACGGCGCGCTGACCGTGGTTTCGTCGGCAAGCACCAACGCACCCTGACCGAAGTAGCTCAGCGTGCAGGCAGGCAGCACGAGCCCGAGCCAGCCGTACGTGATGGCCCGCCTGCCGAAGTGGCCCATGTCGGCATACAGCGCCTCCGCACCGGTGACGGACAGCACGATCGCGGCGAGTGAGAAGAACGCAATGTGGAAATGCCCCACCAAGAACGTCAGCGCGTAGGTCGGGGACAGCGCCTTCAAGATCTCGGGATTGTCGACGACCCCGTTCACTCCGCACGCGCCGATGGCCACAAACCAGGCGATCATCGCCGGCCCGAAGTACCGTCCCACAGCCGCGGTGCCCTGCCGCTGGACGGAGAACAACGCCACGATGATCACCGCGGTGATCGGCACTACGAAATCTCCGAAGCCGGGCTCGATGACCTTGAGGCCCTCGACGGCGGACAGCACGGAGATCGCGGGCGTGATCATGCTGTCGCCGAAGAACAGTGAAGCGCCGAACAGCCCGAGCGCGGCCAGCATCATCGTGGTGCGGCGCCCGCGCTGGCCGGTCCATCGCCGCAGCAGCGTGATCAGTGCCATGATCCCGCCTTCGCCGTTGTTGTCGGCGCGCATCACCAGCATGACGTACGTCAGGGTGACGATGATCATCACGGACCAGAAGATCGTCGAAACGACGCCGTAAACGTTGTCCGAGGAGATCGGCACGGGATGCGGGTCGCCGGGATTGAAGACAGTCTGGATCGTATAGATCGGGCTGGTACCGATGTCACCGAAGACCACGCCCAGTGCGCCGACCACAATGGCCAAACGCAGCGTCTGCCGACCGTCCACGTTCACATCGTTGCCCAGCGCACAGTTGTTCGCCGGTCAACCCGGCGTTTGCGTGAAACAAGCAAGCACTCGCAGGCATCGGCCAAGATGAGTCGTGCCTGTTGTCCTCGCCGTCGCGGCACTGCTGATCGCGCCGCCGGCGCTCGGTGTGCTTGGCACGTTTCTTGCTAATGTGCCCCACATCGGCCTGGCCACTGCCTACATCCGTGGTATCTGCCCCGGCTGACTGGCCGGCGCGTCGGTCATCACCGCACGCAGGGACCGTGACCGGGTGGCGGATCATAAAGACATGGCCGACGAACTCGACGAGCTCTACGAGGTCAAGCTCGAGGAGTTCACCGCCCTGCGCACGAAGCTTGCCGCAGCGGCCAAACAACGCGGCGACGCCGATACCGCCAAACAGATCTCCGCCGCGCGCAAGCCCACCGCGGCGGCATGGGTCGTCAACCGGCTGGCGCTTCGCGACCAAGCCATCAGGAAGCGACTCACCGGGCTCGGCGAGCGGCTCAGGGATGCCCACACCGCGATGGACGGCGACCGCATCCGCGAGTTGTCCGGCGAGCAGCGCCGGCTGGTCGATGACGTGGCAAGGGCCGCATTCGAAGAAGCCGAGCTCGCCGATCCGTCCGCCGCGCTGCGCGACGACGTCACCGGCACCGTGCAAGCCGCGATCGCCGACCCGGACGTGGCGTCGCGGCTTGGCCGGTTGACCAAAGCCGAGCGATGGTCCGGCTTCGGCGAGTTCGGTGACACGGCAATGGTTTTCACCTCGTCACGCAAGACAGTCACCGCCCGTGAGAAGCCCGCCGTCCAACCGAAGCGTGACGACAAACACCAGAAGGCGCGGGCTGCATTGGCCGCCGCCGAGCACGCCAAGGCGGACGCCGACGCGGCGCTGACGGCGCTGCAATCCGATCTTGGCACCGCCAGGCTGCGTCGCGACGATGCGCGCAGAAGACTGCGGAGCGCTGACGACGCGTTGACGGCCGCCGAAGACGCCTATGACAAAGGCAAGCAGGCCAGCCGCGACGCGGCGGCAGTGGTGAAGGAAGCCAAGGCAGCGTTGCGGTAGGTATCTGTGATGGATGTGGAACTGGCCGACGGCGTGACAATCGTCCGTATCGACCATCCGCGCGTGAACGCCTTCGATCTGGGGCAGGTCGACGACGCGGTCGCCACCGTCAGAAGCATCAAGGGGCCGATCGTCCTCACAGGTGCGGGTCCCTGTTTCTCGGCGGGCGTCGACCTGCGCGCGATCATCGACGGTGGACCCGACTACACCGACCGCTTCCTTACCGCGATCGCCGCCGCGTTCCTGGCGGTCTTCGATCACCCGGCACCAGTGGTCGCCGCGATCAACGGGCACGCCATCGCAGGCGGCTGCGTGCTGGCGATGGCCGCCGATGTCCGGCTGATGTCCGGTGGCCTAATCGGGCTGAGCGAAGTCGCGGTCGGCGTGCCGTTCCCGGTGGCGGCGCTGGAGATATGCCGATACGCCATGGGCCCGTCGGTGACACGTGCGGTACTGCAGGCCGACCACAGCGATGTCCAGTCCGCATCGAAGCGCGGATGGATCGACGAGGTGGTCGCACCTGGCCTGCGTCGTCGGCACCTGCGGGCCTGGTGACCTCGTTACCCGCGCCGCGGGGCTTGCCCGCGCACTGGGGCAGCACCCGCCCACCGGCTACGCGGCGATGAAGGAGCAACTACACCGACACGCCCGCGCCGCGATCGACGCAGGCGCCGCGTTGGACGCGAACGTGCGAGCAAGCTGGTGCTCGGCTGAAACGCATGTCCGCGTTCCTCAACGCGCTCAAGTGATCGCGCGGCAGCTGATTTCCATGCTGTCACCCTCGCGCACCGGGAAGTTGACGCTCACATAGCCATTGCCCGGATCATGCACGTGGTCCAGGTACGGCCTGGTGTCATCCATCGACGTGTTGTCCGCGACGATCAGCGCACCCGCCGACAGCCGGGGTTCGACCAGCTTGATCACCGGGAGATACAGCTCCTTCCAGCCGTCGAGCAGCACGAACTCGACCGGACCGTCGATGTCCGCCAGCGTGGTCAGCGCATCCCCTTCCAGCACGGTGATGAGATCGTCGAGCCCCGTCTCGGCGAATGTCTTCTTCGCCGCGGCCACCTTCGCCCCGCTGAGCTCCGTGGTGACGATTCGCCCACTGCCGTTGTCGCGCACCGCCGAGGCGAGATGGATCGCCGAGATCCCCAAGGACATCCCGAATTCGACGATCGTGCTCGGCCGCGCCGCCCGCACGAGCGCGTAAAGCAGTCGGCCCGCCTCGGGCGTCACCGGCAGGTAGAAGTCGCTGAGCGCGTCGGCGCGCTCCTGGGCGCTGGCCGACGCGAGGCGCTCGAAAACGTCGCGGTTTTGCCGCAACCGTGCGAACTGTTCGGTGGATTCCCTGTACATCCGGTCAAGCGCGGTCGCGACTCTGGCGTCCTGAAGTGTAATGGTCACTACGCCAAAGATAGCCGCCCCACCGATATATCGCAACGTATCGCGATGCAACGCCGGGATCTGCGCACGACACCCCAGAATCTCCTTCGCGCGGATCCGCGCGCGTGCCAGGATGGGGACAGGCCCGCTACCGCCGGTGTGAGGGCTACCAGCCGATTGGTGTGCCGATGGCCGGTATCGACAAGTCGACAGCGCGCGCGATCGCGGTGATCGCGCTGTTGTTCGTCGCCGCATGGGCGCTGCGCGGCTATCTTCCTGGCATTGAACGGGTGGCCGACCGGGGGCGGCCACCCAGCAGCTCCGCGGCGCTGGTCGTCGACGTCGCCCTGCTCACCATTTCGGTGGCGATCATCGGCGTCGCGATCATCACGCGGTTGCGGAATCGTCAGGCGCGACGCCCCGGGGCGGGGCAGTTGCCGGAGAGTCCTGGCACCATGGGCCGCCCGACGTGGCGTTTCTCGCTGATCGCCCTCGGCCTGGTCATCGGGTGGCTCCTGCTGGTGCTGCTGCTGATGCGGTTGGGTGTCCACGGCCCAGGCGATCAACCACCGGCAGGACCCCCGACGATCGCGGACCCGGCCAGCGCGCGGGCCACCACCACCCCGGTGCCGCGGCGACCGAATTCGCCAAACGAGCCACCTACCGACATCGTTGGCTACCTCGCTCCGCCGATGTTGATCCTGATGGTTCTGATCGTCGCGGGCACCGCCATCGCCTCGCGCAAGCGGCGGCGCCCCGCGATATCGTGGGCGGTGGCAGGCGAAGTCCCGGAGGCTCCCGCCCACGCTGGGGCGGCGGAATCACTCGCGCGGGCAGCCGAAGTCGGGCTGGCGGAGATCGGTGACCTAACCCGCGAACCGCGCGAGGCGATCATCGCGTGCTATGCCGCGATGGAACGCGAACTGATGCACGTGCCAGGAGCCGTTCCTCAGGACTGCGACACGCCGTCGGAGGTGCTGGCCCGCGCCGTCGACCGCCACGCGCTGCACGCCGACAGCGCGACACAGCTCGTTGAGCTGTTCGAGGAGGCACGCTTCAGCCCGCATGTGATGAACGAGGGACATCGCGATGTTGCGGTCGACGCGCTGCGCCTGGTACTCACGGAGTTGCGGAGCATCGCATGAAAAAGCTTGTGGCTGCCGGAATTTTCATCGTAGTGCTGGTCGAGGTGGTGGCCTTCGCGGTGCTCGACCGCGAGCTCGTGCTGGTGGCCGTTGGCGTCATGGTCGCCTTGGTGCTGTTGACGTTGCGCCTCTATCTCGTACGCGAGCCCGGATACGAGCCCGGCGGTGCGCCCGCCAATGACCCCGCGGAGTCGTTGCGCCGCTGGCTGTCTCGGACCGAGACGTTGATAAGCCGATCGGAGTCCACTCGAAGGGACTGGGACCGGCACCTGCGTCCGATGCTGGCGCGGCAGTTCGAGATGGCCACCGGTCAACGGCAGGCCAAGGATCGCGCGGCGTTTCACGCCACCGGCAGCATGCTCTTCGGTGCGCAACTGTGGGCGTGGGTGGACCCGCAGAACGTGTCAAGGACCGGTGGTAGCGAACCGGGCCCGGGCCGGGAGGCCCTCGATGAAATTCTGCGACGGTTGGAGCACGTATGACAGCAAACATGGGGCTGCCCTCAGCTACGACGAGCGCGCACTGCGAGGCGGTGCTCGACGAGATAGGGCGCGCGGTGGTCGGCAAGCGCGCAGCGCTGACGCTGATTCTCACGACCGTGCTCGCGGGCGGTCATGTTCTGATCGAGGACCTGCCCGGCCTTGGCAAGACGCTGATCGCCCGGTCCTTCGCTGCGGCGCTGGGCCTTGACTTCACCCGAGTGCAATTCACGCCGGATCTGCTGCCGGCAGACCTGCTTGGCTCAACGGTCTACGACATGCAGTCGGGTCGCTTCGAATTCCGCCGCGGCCCGATCTTCACCAACCTGCTTCTCGCCGACGAGATCAACCGGACACCTCCCAAGACCCAGGCGGCGCTGCTGGAGGCGATGGCCGAGGACCAGGTGAGCATCGACGGCGTCACTCACGAACTCCCTGCGCCCTTCATCGTGCTGGCCACCGACAACCCGATCGAATACGAGGGCACCTACCCGTTACCCGAGGCGCAGCTCGACCGATTCTCGATCAGACTCGAACTGCGGTATCTGTCCGAGCAGGAAGAGGCGTCGATGTTGCGGCGACGCCTCGACCGGGGTTCGGCCCAGCCGACCGTGCATCAGGTCGTCGACGCACACGATCTTCTCGCGATGCGCGAATCGGTGGAACAGGTGACGGTGCACGATGACGTGCTGCGTTATGTGGTGTCGCTGGCAACCGCGACGCGCCAACACCCGCAGGTCGCCGTCGGCGCCAGCCCGCGCTCGGAACTCGACCTGGTGCAGCTTGCCCGCGCAAGGGCGCTGCTGCTCGGCAGGGACTACGTGATACCAGAGGACGTCAAGTCGTTGGCCGTTCCCACCATGGCGCACCGGATCAGCCTGCGACCGGAGATGTGGGTGCGGCGCGTGCACGGGTCAGACGTAGTGGCGGAACTGTTGCGGCGACTGCCCGTACCGCGGACCCAAGGCTGACGGCGTGATCGAGACCCGCAGCACCGAGGTCGAGTTGCGCTGGCGTCCTTCGCCTTTGACGCGCGCGGTCGTCACCTGTGCCGCGGCGGCGCTTGCCGTCGCGCTGATCGGCGGCTACTGGCAGCTGGTTGCGTTCACGGCGCCACTGGTCGGCGTGCTGGTATCGATCGGGTGGCAGCGCGAGGTCTCGAGGGTTCACGTGCACGCCGAACCCGGCTCGCAGCGGTGTTTTGAGTCCGAGGAAACCCGGCTGAGCGTGTGGGCCGTGGCCGAAAGCAACGACGTGGCGGTGGATCTCAAACTCGAAGCCCTCGACGACATGCGACTCGAGACCGTCGAGCCGGTTTCGCCGCAGCGCCATACGGTGGCCGTCGCGGCCGACAAGTGGGGCCGGTATCCGATCGTGGCTCGCGTGAATGTTGTTGCACGCGGCGGGCTCCTACTGGGGACGGGCGTGGCCGACGCCGCGGCCGTCTTCGTGTTTCCGTTGGTGTCACCACAATCCACCGCGATCCCACGCACCGAACTGCTCGACCGCCTCGGCACCCACCTGACCCGGCACATCGGGCCCGGGGTCGAGTACGCCGATGTCCGTCGTTACGTGCCGGGCGACCAGTTGCGCACGGTCAACTGGCCGGTCAGTGCGCGGCGCGGCAGCCTGCATGTCACGGAGCGGCTGACCGACCGCGCCGCCGACGTGGTGGTGCTGATCGACGGATATCCGCAGCCGCCGGGTCCGGCGACCGAATCAACCGACCGCGTCGTGCGCGGGGCTGTGCAGGTCGTGCAGAGCGCGCTGCGCAGCGGTGATCGCGCCGGCGTCGTCGCGCTCGGCGACCGCCACCCGCGCTGGCTCGGTGCGGACATCGGGCGCAGGCAGTTCTATCGGATCCTCGACGCCGTGCTCGCCGCAGGCGACGGTTTCGAGGCAGCGCCGGGCACGTTGGCGCCGCGGGCAGCCATTCCGCCCGGCTCGATCGTCATCGCGTTCTCCACACTGCTCGACACCGAATTCGCGCTAGCGCTGATCGATCTGCGCAAGCGCGGTCACACCGTGGTCGCCGTCGACGTGTTGGAGGGTGCCCCGTTCGAAGAAGAGCGCGACCAGCTGGTCGCCAGGATGTGGTCACTGCAGCGATCGTTCATGTACCGGGACATGGGCACGATCGGCGTCGACGTGGTGTCTTGGCGCGGCGATGCCACGCTCGATCAGGCAATGCAGCTGGTGCCCGATCACCGGAGCCCGGCGCGGCGCCGAGCGGCGGCCAGATGAATTCTGCCGCTGCACCCGTCACCCGCGCCGTTTCGACCGCATTCGGGCTGGTGATGGTGGCGTCGGCCGCGGTGCAGCCCGATGGGCCGGGTTTGGTCGCGGCCGTAGTGGCAGCGGCTGCGGTGTTGGCGGGCACTGTTTTTCGACCGGCCGCCACGATCGCAGTGCTTCTGACGGTGTCGGTGATCGTGCTTGCCGACGCGCCACCGGTATTGACCGCGACGTCCGGGCTGTGCGCTGCGGCCTATCTGGTGTTGCGGCACACCGCAGCGGTGACCTCACCGACAGTGCTTGGCGCCGTGGGGTTTACCGCGGCCGGGCTGGCCGCCGCGTCTCTTCCGATGGCGCTGCCGTGGGTGCCGCTGCTGGCCCCGCTGGCCGTGCTGGTGCTCTATGTTGTGGTCACGCGCCCGTTCTGGGCGACGTAGTCTTCTGGCCCAGGACTCTGCGTTTCTGGGTTTTGAGCTCGTCGGCGGTGATCATGCCGGTCTGCCTGCGAGTGTGCTGTCAACGACCAGCGGCCGGATACTCGTCGTGCCGGTGCCACCACGCGTAGGGCGGCGTTTGCGGATATCCGTCCGGTGAGTCCTCCCACTCCTCCTGACGGCCGAGCGCGGTGATGTCGAGATATGCCCAGGTGCTGCCCATCGCCTCGTCGCCCCGGTTGTCGATGAAGTACGTGCGGAAGATCCGGTCACCGTCGCGCAGGAAGGCGTTGGTGCCATGCCACTCGTCGACACCGAAGTCGGTGTCGAACAAATCGGTGAGCGTGTACCAGGGGATGTCCCAGCCCATCCGCTTCTTCAGCCTCGCGATCTCGGGCTGGGGAGCACGGGAGACGAACACCAGCGTGGTGTCGCGGGCGTTGAGGTGTGCCAGATGGCCGACCTGATCGGCCAGCATCGAACATCCCGGGCAACCGCCGTCGGGCCAGCCATCCACATCGGGCGCCAAGAAGAAGCGATAGACGACCAGTTGGCGGCGCCCATCGAACAGGTCGAGCAGGCCGGCCTGACCGTCGGGCCCGTGGAATCGGTACTCCTTCTCGACCGCCATCCTCGGCATCCTGCGACGCTGTGCGGACAGCGCATCGCGGGCGCGGGTGAGCTCTTTCTCCTTCACCAGCAATTTTTGACGGGCGGCGTCCCACTCCTGCGGTGAGACGACGGGCGGCAAGTCCATCCCCGTACCTCCTTTGAATCGGTCCTATCTGTAGACACGCGTGTATCTGTAGACACACGCGCGGGGCGAAATTCATCGCCTCTCGCGCTTCTGACCATTCCGGCTGCGAAGGAGACCGCTAAACGTCCGCTTCCGCAAGGAATACGCAAGGTATAGCGGACGAAACGTTCCAATCCGAGGCCGATGTTCGCGGGGCGGTGACCACCGGGTAGCGACCGAGTTACAGTTAGGGCGTGCTGCCGCAGACAAGCCGAGCGACGCGGCCCAAGTTGACATCACGCGGCGCAGCAACCCGCAACCGCATCGTCCTTGCCGCCGCCGAGTTGATGCATGTGCAGGGCGTCGCGGCGACCACCATCGACGACGTGCTGGCGGCCAGCGCGACCAGTAAATCCCAGTTTTACCAACACTTCGACGACAAATCGGAATTGGTATACGAGGTCATCACCACGCGCGCCGACGAGATTCTGTCGTGGCAGCGCCTGCGGCTGGAGAGGGTGGATTCGTTTCGGGGGCTCTACCATTGGCGCGACGCGATGGTGCAGCGGTGTGCATTGCGGCGCGGACTATGGGGTTGCGAACTCGGTTCCCTTGCCGCCGAATTGTCAGATACCGACGACAAGGCCAGGGTGTCGCTCTCGGAGCATTTCGCAGAATGGCAAGGCCTGCTTGGCGCGGCGCTCGAGCGGATGCGCGATGGCGGTGCGCTTATCGCCGACGTCGACGTGAAAGCCCTTGCGACGGGACTACTTGCGGCAGTGGAAGGCGGCTACCTGCTGTCGCAGACGGGGCGCGACCCGAGGCTCATGCAGTCAGCGCTGAACATGGCCATCGGTTATGTGGCGTCCTTCGCGACCGCCGGCACCGCGCTGCGGTGACGGCGGGCGCGATTTGGACCTGATCGACCAGTCCTGCGTTTAATGGTCGCCAGGGATGGCCGTCGGCGCCGGCGGCGCCTTGATCGGAGGCGTGAACAGATTGCCACCGGTGGGGTTGATCGACTTTTCCGTCGGCGCCACGGGCGAAGCTGGCGGTGCCATGGTCGTCGTGCCGGTCGTCGTGCTGGTCGTCGTTGTGGTGGTGGGCGTGGTGGTTTCCGGAGCCTTTCCGCCTTGCCCGCAGGCGGTGAGCCCGCCCATGGCAATGATCGCGCCCATGCTGGCGGTAGCGGCGATGCGGCGAGCCAATCGGCCTGACCTCATGAGGAGTCCTATCTGTTTTGAGAACTGAACTATATCGTCCAGAAAACTGCAACGTCAACGCGTAAACCGAGGGGAACTGCGCGCATTGTCGGGTTTTGACCCATCGCACTGCAGACGATGAAGTCCAACTGGGCGCGTCTGTCAAGAGGGCGGCCGCGATTGGCGGGAAGCTCCGTTGTTCTTCCCTTCGGAACCGCTGTCGCCGCGGCCGACGACTACAGCGGCAAGACGTACGCCGATGCGTCCAAGGCCATCAGTGATGCGGGCAAGAAAGCGGTCGTCGCAAGCCGGGCAGGCGACACGCTGTCCGACGATCAGTGCATCGTGTCGCATTCGCAGTCGGCGCCCTGGATCAAGGGAATTGCAACGCGACCGTGGCGAGCGCCAAGGATCCAGGAAACTCGACGGGCAGCCCCGCGGGCAGGGCCGCCATCGCCGCAGCGCAGCAACAGGACCAGTCCGGCGCGTCTGGTTGGTAACTTCCCGCCTGCCAAGGCCTGCCGGCACCAATGCCCAGTAGGGTGAGGCCAGGCATCCACGAACGGGAGGCGCGCAGTATGAGGCTTCAGGTGTTGCCCTACGTCACCGTCGAGATCGATAATCGGCTGCGCCGTCGGTTGCGCCGGGCCGGCGAACGGTTGCGCGTCAACGTGAGGGCGTATCTGCTCAGCGCGGCCGACGATGTCGATGCGGCCGGTGACAAGGTCCGCGACCTGTGCGACCGAGCCGTCAACCGCGTCGACACGGCCGTCGCGACGGTCAACGACCGGCTTGGCGCCGAGGAAACCCAGTCGCCGCGGCTTCACCTGGTTGCAGGCCGCGAAGCCAGCTAGCCGCTAGGGCGTGCGGACGCGGCCGGCACGGCTTCCGACGAAGAACGAGCCGGCGATCACCACCAGGCCACCGACGGCCACCGGAATGGCCCATGCCCGCCGACCGGACACTGCCGATTGACACTGGGTGACGTAGTCGGTGTGCGGAATCACTTCGTTGAGTATCGGCAGGTTGGCGGGGTTGTTGTGGTCCGCCTCCCGGGCGGCCGATAGATCCTGAACGACGCCGTTTCCGCACCCGATGCTCGCATTGTCGGGGCCAGGCACCGACACACCTACGAGCAGCCCGAGCACGCCGACGATCAGTGCGACCGCCCCCACCAGCAAGATCAACCGTCGCAAATTCATCTGCTTCGTATGCCCGCTGGGTCGGGTTCGAAACCATGTTGAGACCGGCCCGAACTGGGCGGCGCATCGACGACTATCGCACCGACGACTATGTTGTGCTTGTTTGGTGTGGTGGCCGTGGCCCGAAAGGAGCTGGACGCTTTGGTAGGCCATGGTCTGGTGGTGCTGCTGGCCGTGCTTGCCGCGGTGTTCCTCGCGATCGGCATCGTTGTGCGCCAGCGCGCAACCATGGACGTTCCCCAAGAGCACGGCGTCAGCTCCGTGATGTTCATAACGTTGCTTCGCAGGCCGCTGTGGTGGGGCGGCACCGCGGCGGCCGTCGCCGGATACGTCTTCCAGGCGCTGGCGCTGGCCAACGGCTCGTTGCTATTGGTGCAGCCCATCCTGGTTTCGGCGCTGCTGTTCGCGCTGCCGTTGAGCGCGCGGCTCGCGCACCGACACGTCACCCGCGGTGAATGGGCGTGGGCGGTGCTGCTGACCGTCAGCCTCGCGGTGTTCGTGCTGTTGGCGCGGGCCCGCCCGGGTAACTACGAGGCCTCGGTGGCACTGTCGGCGTTGGTCGCCCTCATCTGCACGGCGGCCATCACAGCCTGCGTCGTGGTCGCCATCCGCACGATGGGCTGGCGCAGGGCGGTGCTTCTTGCGGTGGCGGTTGGTGTGTTGTTCGGTGTTGTCGCTGTGCTGACCAAGCTGGCGATGTACCTGCTCACCCATGAGGGCGCGGGTGCGCTGCTGACCACGCCGGTGCCGTACCTGCTTGCCGTGCTCGGCGTTATCGCGGTGTTCCTGCAGCAGTCCGCGTTCCATGCCGGATCGCTGCAGACGTCGGTGCCGACGATGCTGGTGCTCGAACCCGTCATCGCCGTGGTGCTCGGCGCGGTGGTGCTCGGGGAGCACCTCGACGTCAGTCAACTCGACGCGGTGCTGATAACGATCAGCACGGTCGCGATGGCGGCGGCCACCATCGCGCTTGGCCGTGACGAGGGTGCCTACGAGGAACAGCTCGAGGCGGCTATGGCGTGGCGGACGTCGTAGGCGTCTCCTCGAGACGCACGGGACGCAGGCTCGCCCAGGTAAAGAACGCGACCGCTACACCAATCAGGGCGAGCCCGACCCACCAGTTCGCGTCGGTGCCGAAGTACAGATCCACCGGGTTTCTGCTTGCGCCTTTGTCCCGTTCCCGCACAAGTCCT